>NZ_MKJW01000122.1:23858-114201 GCF_001942375.1 Kocuria sp. CNJ-770 | reverse complement strand
GGCAACGGCCGGATGTGCCTGACCCTGCCCGAGACCCTGATCACCGTGATGGGCATCGAGAAGATCGTGCCCACCTTCCAGGACCTCGAGGTCTTCCTGCAGCTGCTCCCGCGCTCCTCCACCGGCGAGCGGATGAACCCCTACACCTCCCTGTGGACCGGCGTCACGCCCGGGGACGGGCCGCAGGACGTGCACGTGGTGCTGCTCGACAACGGCCGCTCCGCGGTGCTCTCCGATCCCCAGGGACGCTCGGCGCTGCACTGCATCCGCTGCTCGGCGTGCCTGAACGTCTGTCCCGTCTACGAGCAGACCGGCGGCCACGCCTACGGCTCCACGTACCCGGGGCCGATCGGTGCGATCCTCTCCCCGCAGCTCACCGGCATCACCTCCGCGGAGAACGCCTCGCTGCCCTACGCGTCCTCGCTGTGCGGGGCCTGCTACGACGTCTGCCCGGTGAAGATCAACATCCCCGAGATCCTCGTGCACCTGCGCGACGAGGACGTGCGCACCCGCCACGGCGAACGGCCCGACGACGGCGCCGCCGATGCCGGGGCGCCGTCCCGGCGCGGGCCGCAGGTCCCGTCCCAGATGGACCTGATGATGAAGGGGGCGTCCTTCGTGATGTCCTCCGGCACGCGGATGGCGCTGGCCGAGAAGGGCCTGCCGCTGGGGCGGGCCGTGGCCGGGCGGGACCGGGCCATCTCCTGGCTGCCCGGCGTGGTGAGCGGCTGGACCGAACAGCGGGACATCCCCGCCCCGCCGAAGGAGTCCTTCCGCAACTGGTGGGCCAAGCACGGGGACGAGACCAAGCAGCGGCTGCGGCAGGACGGGGTTCAGGGCGCCGCCGCCGACGAGGAGGGGACCGCATGAGCACCGACGCGAAGACCGAGATCCTGGCCCGCATCCGCGGCGCGCTGGGCGACGCCCCGGCGGTCCCGGGAGTCGAGCGCACCTACCGGCGGGCCTCCGGCCGGGCGCGCGCGGAGGTCGTGGACATGCTCGAGGACCGGCTCGTCGACTACAAGGCCACCGTGCACCGGGAGACGCCCGGGTCCCTGCCGGGCCGGATCGCCGCGCTGCTGGGCGCGTCCTCCCGCTACGTGGTGCCCGAGGGCCTGGACCGGTCGTGGCTGCCGGAGGAGACCGGCATGCGGCGGGCGATCGTGGACCCCAACGACGCCCGGGCCGCCTCGGCCCTGGGGGTGCGCGAGCTCAACGCGGTGGACGCCGTGATCACCTCCTCCACGGTGTCCTGCGCGGAGACCGGCACGATCTTCCTGACCGGCCGCGCCGACGAGGGCCGGCGGGCGATCAGCCTGGTCCCGGACCACCACATCTGCGTGGTGACGCTGGACACGGTGGTCGAGCTGGTCCCGGAGGCGCTGGCCCGGGTCGAGCCGACCGCTCCGGTCACGATGATCTCCGGGCCGTCGGCGACCTCGGACATCGAGCTCGAGCGGGTCGAGGGCGTGCACGGGCCCCGGCGGCTGGACGTGGTGCGGCTCGGCTGACCGGAACAGGGCTCGACCGGTCCTCCCGCTCGGTGTGTCGTTCTCGGGCCGGTTCCATGATTTGCGATGGAGAAGTGCCTAAGCTGGCGGCGTGAAGGAATCCACGCTAGTCGCCGTGGTCGTCGTGGGTGCCCTGGCGCTCGGCGGCGGCACCATCGCCACGCAGCTCTCCGCCCGCGCCGAGCAGGAGGCCCAGGCGGCCCCGCCGGTCTGCACGGTCCTGGACCGCTCCGAGCTGGCCCCCGGGTCCGGGGCCCTCTACGGCGTGAACCTGGACTGGGAGGACAAGCCACTGGCCGACTACGCCGACCGGCTGGGCCACCGGCCCGCGGTCTCCGTGTCCTTCACGGGCTTCCCCTACGACGAGCGCGGGCACGACTACCTGCGGATGGCAGCCGACCAGGTCCGCGCCGACGGCCAGATGCTGCTGCTGACCCTCGAGCCCGAGGGTGGGCTCGACGAGGTGACCGACGACGCCGTGCAGGAGCTGACGGCCGACCTCGCCGCGATCAACGACTCCGGGGTGCCGGTCATCGTGCGCTTCGCCCACGAGATGAACGGCTCCTGGTACGCCTGGGGCCAGCAGCCGGCCGCCTACGTGGAGGCCTACCGGCGGGTGGCCGAGGCGGTGCACGAGCATGCCCCCGGTTCGGCGATGATGTGGGCTCCCAACTACGGGGGCGGGTACCCGTTCGCCGGCGGGCAGTACGAGGCCGAGCCCGGCACCGCCGACTTCGCCGCCCTGGACACCGACGGCAACGGCGAGCTCACCATGGCCGACGATCCGTACGCCCCGTACTATCCCGGCGACGACGCCGTGGACTGGGTGGGGATGTCCCTGTACCACTGGGGCGACGCCCACCCTGGGGTGAGAACGAGCTCCCCGAGCCCGGGAAGTTCGCTGCCCAGCTCACCGGCACCTACGGCGGCGCCGGCGGCGACGACCGCGCCGTGCCCGACTTCTACGCCGAGTACGGGGAACGGCGCGGCAAGCCCGTGGCCATCCCGGAGACCGCCGCGCTGTACAACCCGGCCGAGGGCGGCGCCGACGAGCTGGCGATCAAGCAGGCTTGGTGGGGGCAGGTCTTCGACCCGTCGATCCCGCAGGACTTCCCGCAGCTGAAGCTGATCAGCTGGTTCGAGTGGAACAAGCACGAGGTGGAGATCGACGGGCCCGTGGACTGGACGACCACCAACACCGCCGCCGTGCGCGAGGCCTTCACCGCCGACCTGCCCGACTGGCTTCGCTGGGGGCCCGAGGAGAGCTGCACCGCGCCCAGTTCCTGAGCCGGGCGCTGCTCCTGCGCCGGGCTCAGGAACCGGGCGCGGTGCAGTCCCGTCCGCTACATCGACTCGGACGGCGTCATGATCACGAAGGTCTCACCGTCCGGGCCGGTCGCCACGGCCATCCGCCCGTACTCGAAGTCGGACGGCTCCGCGGTGATCGAGCCCCCGGCGCGGCGGACGCGCTCCGCGGCGGCGTCGACGTCCTCGACCTGGAACGCCACGCCCCATCCGTGCTGGGCGCCGTCCGTGGTGGGGTCCGGGCCGCCGATCCCGCCGGCGGGCCGCTCTCCACCCGGGACGCTGAACATGGCGTAGGGCATGGAGTCGTCGCCGATGTCCTGGTACTCGTAGCCGAACACGCCCGCGTAGAAGTCCCGGGCGGCGGCGGGGTCGCCGGTCATGAGGTCGCACCAGGCCGTGGTGCCGGGCTCGTCGACCCGGCGGAAGCCGGTGTGCTCCTTGGCCTGCCACATCCCGAAGGTGGAGCCCGTGGGATCGACCCACATCCCCATGAATCCGAAGGGGCCGACCTCCATGGGCTCGTAGACCTGGGTGGCCCCGGCGTCCGTGGCCTTCGCGGCGTGGGCCGCGATGTCGTCGGTGGCGAGGTACACCGACCACACGTGCGGGGCGTCCTCCATGCCCTCCATGGTGGGGGAGAGCCCGGCCACGGGGTCGCCGTCGCCGCTGGCGCCGCCGCTGCCGTTGAGCAGGGCGTTGCAGTAGCCGCCGTACTCGGGCTGGGACTCGGAGTACGTCCAGCCGAGGACGTCGCGGTAGAAGGCCTGGGTGCGCTCCAGGTCGGAGGCCATGAGGTCCACCCAGCAGGGCGTGCCGGCGGGCCAGGGATTCGTGTGCGTGCTCATGACGATCGTCCTTCGCAGAACCGATGGATGGATGCGCCGGAGACCCGCACCGACCGGTGTGACCTCCGACACTCCTAATGCTAGGAACCGCCCCGGACGCGCTAACGGGCCGCTCGACCGGCGCTCGCGCGGCACCGCCCCGGCGTCGTCGTGCTCGGGAGAACGCGGATCTAGGCTGTGCGCACGAGGAGAGGAGGCACCATGAGGTTGATGCTGCTGACCGCGGGCTCCCGCGGGGACGTGGAGCCCTTCGCCGCGCTGGCCCGCCGCGCGGCCGCGCAGGGGCACGAGGTCCGGCTGGCCGCACCCGAGAACCCGGGAGCCGATCTGTCCGGGCTCGACACGGTGAGCCTGGAGGTCGACTTCCAACGGCTGATCGGCACGCAGGGCGCCTCGCCGTGGACGGCCGTGCGCCACTACCGCACCGAGGTGGGCCCCGGCATGCGCCGGATGCTCGCCGCCGCCGTCCGCGAGACCCTGGCCTTCCGGCCCGACGTGGTGGTGCACCACCCCAAGGTCCTCACCGCCCCGGCGGTCGCCGACGCGCTCGGTGTCCCGCACGTGGTGGTGGAGACCGTGCCCGTCCTCACCCCCACCCGGGAGTTCCCGGCCCCCGGGGTGGTCAACCGCGACCTCGGGCCGTTCAACCGGTTCACCTACGCGGCCACCCGCGGCGCCGGGCGGATGTTCCGCCGTGACATCGAGCGGGCGTGTGCGCAGCTGCCCGGCTTTTCCTCGGACGCTGCTGTCTCGGCGCCGGCGGCGTCGCTGGTGCCGATCAGCCCGCAGCTGCTGCCGCGTCCCGCCGACTGGCCCGCCACGACCCACCTCACGGGCGCGTGGCACGACGACGCCGGCGCCCCGCAGCCCGGCCCCGAGGTGCTCCGGTTCTTGCGGGGCGGTGCGTACCTGGTGGCCGGCTTCGGGTCCATGGCGGTCGGCGACCCGCTGGCCCGGGGGAGGGCCGTGGTGGAGGCCGCCCGCGCCCACGGCCTGCGGACGCTGCTGCTCACGGGGTGGGGCGGCCTCGCCCTGCCCGACGCACTGCGCGGAGATGACGTGCACGTCGTCCGGTCCGTGCCGCTGGACGCGGTGCTGCCCGGCGCGGCGCTCGCCGTGCACCACGGCGGGGCGGGGACCGTGCACACCGTGGCCCGGGCCGGCGTGCCGCACGTGGTCGTTCCCTTCCTCGCCGACCAGCCGTTCTGGGGCCGGCAGCTGCACCGGCTCGGGCTCGCGCCGGCGCCCGTTCCCCGGAAGCGGCTCACCACGGAGCGGCTCACGGCGGCGATCGCCGAGGCGCTGACCTGCGCGACCACCGCCGAGCGGGTGGGGCAGGGAATCCGGCGGGAGCACGGGCTGCAGACGGCGCTCGACATCGTGCTCTCGTGCTGAACCGGGAAATGCGCAGATCACTGATTGTCATCGGCGACCCTTGTCACTGAGCTTTTCGGAGCTCGCGGTTTCGGGGAATGCGTGCTGCGGCGTTTCCTGCATATCGACATTCGCTTTCCTGGAAATGCCGGGTGACCTGCGTCGACACCGGAAAAGACCGGTGCTCGGTTAGGGTCTGAGCCGTACAGCACCCCGCATGTGGGGACAGCAGTCCACCGGGCGACCGCCGAAGCGCCCACGATGCCGAGGGGCCGATCCGTGCAGACCGCCGTGAACGCAGCGCCTCTGTGGCTCCTGCTTGGCTCCGGCCTGGCCGGGGCGATGCTCGGAGCGTTCCTGCCCCAGGTGGTCGTCCGCTGCAGCCCCGTCGAGGATGAGCCGCTGCCGACTCCGTCCCGGCCGGTGCTCGCCACCGCCACGGCGGTCCTGTTCGTCCTGGTGGCCACGGTCCTCGGCCTCTCGTGGGAGCTGCCGGCGTACCTGTTCTTCGCCGCGGTCGCCGTAGTGCTCACCGTGATCGACCTGCGGCACCACCTTTTGCCCAACGCCGTGGTCCTGCCCGCGTTGGGCGCCGGTTTCGTGCTCCTCGCCGGCGCAGCTGCAGGCCAGAGCGACAGGGGTGCCCTGCTGCGGGCCGTGCTCGGTGCTCTCGTGCTCTTCGTCTTGTATCTCGTGTTGGCGCTGATCTCGCCGGCCGGTCTCGGCATGGGCGACGTCAAGCTCGCCGCCGTGCTCGGCCTGTTCCTCGGCTTCCAGGGCTGGGGCGCGCTGTTCGTCGGCGCCGTCCTGGCGTCGGTAATCGGTGCGGTGGTGGGACTGGCCGTGCTGGCGTCCCGCCGCGGTGGCCTGCGCAGCGACGTCCCGTTCGGCCCGTCGATGCTGGCCGGCGCTCTGCTGGCCGTGGTGGTGGGGGAGCGGGTGGCCCGGGAGTACTTGCTGCCGGGGCTGTACTGACGCGGTTCGGGGGACAAGCGGGCCGCCGCGCATCTCCATGCACGTGCATGTAGTTCCCCACTAGGCATTACGTCGCTGTTTGACGTCCCCCAAACTGCATGCATTCGAATGCTTGTGTCTTTGCGATCGCTACCGCTATCTTTTCTACAGGTCGGTAGGCAAGCGGCAGACAGATCCCGCAAGACGCGAATGCCAAGGGCTCGTTCTCCGATCACCCCCTTTTTCTCTCTTACCCTGAGGACTCATCATGCTGCCCATTCTCGTCACCCTGCAGTACGTCGCCGACGCCAAGAACTCCATCGTGGACCGCCTGACCCGCGAGGAGAAGGGCGCCACCGCCGTCGAGTACGGCCTGATCGTCGGACTGATTTCGGTGCTCATCATTGCAGGCGTGACCCTTATCGGTACGGACCTCAAGACCATGTTCGACAACGTTGCTACCAAGCTCGTCCCGCCGACCAGCTGATCTAAATACTGTCTCGAAGCGCCGCGCCATCCCGTACCGGGGTATCGCGGCGCTTCGTGCCACAGCGGGATACTTGCCTTCAATTGCTCAAAGGCATTAATCCCACTGCAGACGAAAGGCTGGACCATGAGCTTGTGGCGCTCGGAGCGCGGTGCAGCCGCCGTGGAGTTCGCCCTCGTCGTGCCGATTCTTCTGACCCTGCTGCTGGGTGTCATCGAGTTCGGGCACTACTTCAATACCCAGATCTCCGCCACTCACGCCGCGCGTGAAGCAGCGCGGACCATGTCCATCACCGGCAACTGGATCAAGGCCGAGGACGCGGCACGCAAGGCCTCGCCTACGCTCAAGCAGCCCCTCGTGACCGTGACCCGCGATCCGCTTGCCTGCAGTCCCGGAGCTACCGTGAGCGTGACGGTGACGTACAAGTTCGACTCCTACACCGGTGTTGTGAAGAACAAGGACCTCATCGGAAGGGCGGCCCAGCGATGCGGCGGCTGATCATTCATCTCCGGCGCACCGTCGCCGGCCACCGCGAGGCCGGCGAACGCGGAGCCGTTGCCGTTGTCACAGCTTTCACCCTCGTCGTGCTCCTCGGGTTCGTGGCCTTGGCCGTCGACGTCGGGTTGCTCTACGCCGAACGCGCCGAGCTTCAGTCCGGGGCCGATGCCGCGGCCCTCGCCATCGCCCGTGACTGCGGGCAAGGTCTCAACTGCAATCCGTCCCTTGCCGCACCGATCGCTCAGGCCATGGCCGACCAGAACGCGGGTGACGGTAAAGCGGCTGCTGCTACGCCCGTGTTCGAGGGAAACACCGTGAGAACCACCGTCACGACGCGCGACAAGAGTGGTGCCGGGTCACTGGCTCTCAACTTCGCGCCCATCCTCGGCGGCGACAAGCGGAAGACGGTGTCGGCCACCGCCTCGGCCGCATGGGGCGCGCCGCTCAGCGGCATCGCCATCTGGCCGGTCGCGTTCGCGGAGTGCGAGTTCGACCTCTCTGGGAAGCCTCAAGCGTTGACCCTCGGCGCCAAGGGCGGGACGTTGTGCTCGAAGTACAACTCTGACGGCGACCTCAATCCGCCGGGCGGCTTCGGCTGGATCGGCGACGACAACGACGGGTCCTGCTCGCAACAGGTCAGCGTGGGCAGTCAGATCCAGTCCACCGGTACGAGCCTGCCCCAGGACTGCAACGCCACGCTTGCGAAACAGCTGGAGAACCGCACGATCCTCATCCCCGTCTACGACGACGAGGTCGGTCAGGGCAAGAACGGCTACTACGACATCAGCGGCTGGGCCGCCTTCCACATCGAGGGCTACACCTTCACCGGCAACGTCAGCTGGGAACCCCAGAAGGTCACGCAGTTCTGCAACGGCAGCTGCGACGGCATCTATGGACGGTTCGTCCGGTTCACTTCCTTCGACGAAGGCTTCACCATCGGCCCGCCGTCCTCCTTCGGTGTGTCCGTCGTCGACCTCCGGGAATGACATGAACTGCCGACCAGAGGGAGCACACCGGCTCTCCTCGCCCAGCCGCCTTCCTAGCTCACCGCCACTCGTGCACCGCTCACCCGTGAGGATGACACTTCCGTGAAGACCCGAATTCTCGCCGGCTTCGTGATGGCCGTCCTGGCTGTCGCCGGCCTGGTCCTCGTCACCACCTACGTCGGCGCCGCTGACGCCCGCGCCTTGAACGACCAGGAACCGCGCGAGGTCTACCTCGTCACCGCACCGATTCCCGAGGGCACGCCCGTCAAGGATTTCGGCGAGTCCATCGCCGTGCACACGGTGCCCGCCGCCGTCGTGCCGGACGGGGCGCTGTCCTCCCTCGATGGCCAGAGCGGCAAGGTCGCCGGCGTCGACCTGCAGCCGGGAGAGCAGTTGCTCGACTCCCGCCTGGTCGACCCGCAGGCTCTCGAGGCTCCCGGCACCGTTCCTGTGCCGGAGGGGCTGCAGGAGGTGACCGTCCAGCTGGACGCTCCCCGCGTGGTCGGCGGCCAGCTCGCGGCCGGTGACCGCGTCGGTTTCTTCGTCTCCTTCGAGGGTGACGACAGCCGCCAGTCCCGGACCGCCAAGGACCTTGACAAGGTCCTCGTCACCTCGGTGCAGGGCGCGCCCTCCTCAGCGGCGCCCGCAGCGGGCGAGAGCGGCGCGGAGACCACCGGTTCCGGAGCCCCGGCCGTTCCGGAGGGCACGATGCTCGTCACCTTCGCCGTCAACGCGGACACCGCCGAGAAGATCGTCTACGCCTCCGAGTTCGGCCGAATCTGGCTCTCCCTCGAGCCCGAGGACGCCGAGGAGAACGCCAACGGCGCCACGCGGGAGGACTTCTCATGAGCCGCCTGTTGCTCGTCACCGGCGATCCCGCCTACGACGCCCGTTTCCGCCAGGCCGTCCAGGGCCGGCTGCCCGGCGAGGTGCAGACCGTCCTCGGCACCGCACTGCCGTCCACCCCGGACGAGCTGCTCGGTCGCTCCGTCGGCGAGCTCCCCTCGGTGGTCGTCATCGGCCCCGGCGTGGACCTCTACGAGGCCATGCGCCTGGGCGGCGTCTTCGACATCCAGCGCCCCGAGGTCGCCCTCGTCCTGGTGGTGCCGGGAGACATGTCCCTGGCCGTGGCGGCGATGCGCGCCGGCTTCCGCGACGTGCTCGACCTCGACGCCGACCCCGACGGCATCCTCGGCACGCTGTCCCGCGTCCTGGACGCCGCCGAGTCCCGCCGCCGCGTGCTGCCCTCCGGGGGGCCGGCCACCGGGAGCCTGCCCCCCGTGCCGTCGGGCCGCCGCGACGACTCGCGCACCATCGTCGTGACCTCGCCCAAGGGCGGGGTCGGCAAGACCACGGTGGCCACCAACCTGGCCGTGGGGCTGGGCCGGATCGCGCCCATGAGCACGGTGATCGTGGACCTGGACGTCCAGTTCGGGGACGTGGCCGCCGCCCTGCGACTGGCCCCCGAGCACTCGCTCACCGAGGCCGTCAGCGGCCCGTCCGTCGACGACGCCCTGGTGCTCAAGACCTTCCTCACCGTCCACCCCGCCTCGATCTACGCCCTGTGCACCCCGGCCAACCCCGCCGAGGGGGAGCTCGTGGGCGGCGCCCAGGTGGCGCACCTTCTCGAACAGCTCTCCGGCCAGTTCCAGTACGTCGTCGTGGACACCGCCCCCGGCATGGGCGAGCACGCCCTCGCGGCACTGGAGGCGGCCACCGACGTCGTCTTCCTCACCGGCATGGACGTTCCCGGGGTGCGCGGGCTGCGCAAGCAGATGGACCTGCTCGGGGAGATCGACCTCGTGCCGCCCCGTGCGCAGGTCGTGGTCAATGCCGCCGACCGCAACACCGGACTGTCCGTGCAGGACGTCGAGGCCACGATCCGCGCCTCGGTCGACCACGTGGTCCCGCGCTCCCGCATGGCCGCCTACGCCACCAACCGCGGCGAGCCCCTGCTGCTGCACGCACCCAAGGACAAGGCCGCCCGGCAGCTGCAGGCCCTCGTCGACTCCTTCGCTCCCGACCGCTCCGCTCCACGGCGGGGCCTGTCACGGAAGGCTCTGGTTCGCTCATGAGGCTCGCTGAACGCCTGGCCGCCGCTCGCGGCGAGACCCTTCCCCCGCCCCCTGCGCATCCGGCTCCTCCTGCCGGGGCAGCAGGGAATCAGGACGGTTCCGATGATCGGCTCGAGGCGGAGACCGTCACGTCGACGGCCGAGGACTTCCCTCCGGCGGTGAGCAGCGCGCCGGCCCTGAGCTCACTCGTGCTCCCCTCCTCGGCTGCAGAAGCGTCGGAGGTGCCGACCGAGCCGGCCCCGCGGATGCAGACCGGGAAGTTCGACGCGCTGGCCGGGCTGAAGCACCGGGTCAAGCAGGAACTGCTGGACCGCATCGGCTCCCGACAGTCCGACTCGAGCCTCAGCGACGTCCAGCTCAGGGACTTCGCCACCAAGGAGCTCACGCGCATCGTCGCCGAGGAGCAGGTGCCGATGTCCTCCGAGGAGCGGATCCGCCTGATCCGCTCCGTGAGCGACGACGTGCTCGGCTACGGCCCGCTGCAGGAGCTGCTCGACGACGATTCCGTCACCGAGATCATGGTCAACGGGCCGGACCAGATCTTCATCGAGCAGAAGGGCAAGGTGACCCTGTCCGAGTCGACCTTCGCCTCCGAGCAGGACCTGCGCCACGTCATCGAGAAGATCGTCACCCAGGTGGGCCGGCGCATCGACGAGTCCTCGCCGCTGGTCGACGCGCGCCTGCCCGACGGCTCCCGCGTTAACGCGGTCATCCCTCCGCTGGCGGTGAAGGGTTCGTCCCTGACGATCCGCAAGTTCGCCAAGGACCCGCTGACCATCGAGGACCTCATCCGCTTCGGGTCGGTCTCCCCGCAGATGGCCGATCTGCTCCGGGCCTGCGTCGAGGCGCACCTCAACATTCTCGTGGCCGGCGGCACCGGCACCGGCAAGACCACGATGCTCAACGTGATGTCCTCGTTCATCCCGCACGGCGAGCGCATCGTGACCATCGAGGACGCCGTCGAGCTGCAGCTGCAGCAGGAGCACGTGGTCCAGCTCGAGTCCCGGCCGGCCAACATCGAGGGCCGCGGCGAGATCACCATCCGCGACCTGCTCAAGAACTCCCTGCGCATGCGTCCCGACCGGATCGTGGTGGGGGAGTGCCGCGGCGGCGAGGCGCTGGACATGCTGCAGGCCATGAACACCGGCCACGACGGGTCGATCTCGACGATCCACGCCAACTCCCCGCGGGACACCATCTCGCGGCTGGAGACCCTCGTGATGATGGCCGGCATGGACCTGCCCCAGCGGGCGATCCGGGAGCAGATCGCCTCGGCCATCCACGTGGTCGTCCAGCTCTCACGCCTGCGCGACGGCACCCGCCGGGTCACCCACATCACCGAGATCCAAGGCATGGAGGGCGAGACCGTGACCCTGCAGGACGCCTTCCTCTTCGACTGGGACGCCGGCGTGGACCCGCGCACCGGCCGCTTCCGCGGCACGACCCGCTCCACCGGCGTGCGGCCGCGATTCGTGGACAAGTTCGAGGACTACGGCATCAAGCTGCACCCCTCCGTCTTCGACCCCGGGCGGCGCTGATGGCACCGCTGCTGGCCGGCGTCGGGCTGCTCGTCCTCGCCGGACTGCTCGGGCTGTTCGTGGTGTTCCGCTCCCGCACCCCGCGGCTGCCGATGGACCGGCGCCGGCCCCCACGTGGGCCTCGAGAGCTGGAGGCCTCGCAGCTGTCCCGGCTCTCGGGCGTGACCACCGAAGCGGTCGCGGAGTTCCTGGAGCGCAAGGGATGGACCCGCAAGGTCGCCGCGGCGCTGGAGAACGCCGGGATCAAGTCCTCCCCGGCAGACTTCCTCGTCCTGGTGGTCGTCGGGATGGTCGTCGCCGCCGCCGTCGGCACCCTGGCCGGGGGACTGCTGCTCGGACTGCTGTTCCTTCTCGCGGCTCCGCTCCTGGCCAAGATGGCCGTTGGCTTCCTCACGAACCGGCGCAAGCGGATCTTCGCCGATCAGCTCGACAACACCCTGCAGCTCTTCTCCGGTTCCCTGCGGGCCGGCCACTCGCTGCTGCGGGCCATCGACGCGGTGGCGAAGGAGTCGGAGGCACCCACCTCTGAGGAGCTGACGCGGATCGTCAACGAGACCCGCCTCGGCATGGACCTCGACGACTCCATGGCCCAGGCCGCCAAACGCATGGGGTCCGAGGACTTCTCCTGGGTCGCCCAAGCGATCGGCATCCATCGCGAGGTCGGCGGTGACCTCGCCGAGGTCCTGGACCGCGTGGCAGGCACCATCCGCGAGCGCAACCAGATCCGGCGCCAGGTCAAGACCCTCTCGGCGGAGGGGAAGATGTCCGCCTACATCCTCATGGCGCTGCCCGTGCTGATCGCCGGGGTGCTGTCCCTGATCTCCCCGGACTACATCTCCCAGTTCGTCACGAGCGGCATCCTCGGCTACGCGATGATCTTCGTCGCACTGCTGATGTTCGCCATCGGCGGCTTCTGGATGTCGCGGATCGTCAAGATCACCTTCTGAGCACCCCCGTTTATTCGAAGGACGCCCCATGACTCCCCTCTTTCTCGGCCTGCTGCTCCTCGCCGGGGCCGCGGCCCTGGCCATCTGGCTCGCCGTGGGCGTGCGCTGGGGCGGGGACCGGCTGGTCCGGCTGAATCTGCGGGCCGGCTTCGACACCGTCGACTCCGGAACACAGCGCGACGCGCCGGACTTCGGCTGGGCGCGCCGCTTCACGACCGGCAACGGCCAGGAGCGGCTCGAGACCCTCTACTCCAAGGCCGGCCGGCCGGCGGAGTGGCCGGTCCCGCGGCTCCTCGCCTGCAAGGTGTACGCCCTTGGCGCTGCCCTGCTCGTGGACCTGCTGCTCCTGGCGGTCACGAGCGGCAACGGCATGATCCTGCTGATCACCGTGGTCATGGTCCCGGTGGGCTACTTCCTGCCGGAGCTGCTGCTCTACTCCCGCGGCATCGAGCGGCAGAAGGCGATCGGCCTCGAGCTCGCCGACACCCTCGACCAGATGATGATCGCCGTGGAGGCCGGCCTCGGCTTCGAGTCGGCGATGGCGCGAGCCGGGCACAACGGCAAGGGCCCGCTCGCGGAGGAGCTCGTGCGCACGCTCCAGGAGATGCGCGTGGGCATTCCCCGCCGCGACGCCTACCTGGCGCTCGAGCAGCGCACCGACGTGCCCGACCTGCGGCAGTTCACCCGCGCCGTGATCCAGGCCGACGCCTACGGCATCTCCATCTCCACGGTGCTGCGGACCCAGGCCAACGAGATGCGGGTGAAGCGACGCCAGCGGGCCGAGGAGGCCGCGCAGAAGATCCCGACCAAGATCCTCATTCCCCTGATGCTGTTCATCCTGCCGGTCCTCTTCCTGACCGTGCTGGGGCCCACCGTGCTCAACGTCCTGCAGATGTGACCGGGATGCTGAAGACCGCAGACGCCACGACGACGAGGAGACGTTCCCTCCTCTCGGTCCTCCTCGCCCTCGTCTCCCTCGCCGCGGCCGGCCTGTTGGTGCAGCAGCACCTGGGCGGGTCCGTCGTCGTCGGCGGGGACGTCCAGCACGCGGACCCCTCCTCGGTCAGCGCGCCCAGTCCGCTGGCCGCCGCCTCACTCTCGGCGGACGAGGCCCGGGAGACCGGTGACCCGGGAGCCGGCGCCGGTGTCACCGGGCCGGAGACCTGCGGCGATCTGCTGGCCCGGGCGCGGGTGTGCTCCCCGTCGATCGGCGTGGACGCGGCCCTCGAGACCGTCGGCACGGACGGCGCCGGGGCCATGACCGTCCCGACCCACGCGGACCGGGCGGCGATCGGCTGGTACGAGGAGTCGGCCCCGATCGGCGCCACGCAGGGCAACGCGGTGCTGGCCGGCCACGTGGACCATCCCGCGGACGCTCCAGCCCTGGGCACCCTGTACACCGCGCAACCGGGGCAGAAGCTGTGGGTCTCCGACGGCGCGGGGGCCGTGCACTCCTACACGGTGGTCGCCGTGCGGGAGCCGAGTCCGCGGAGCGCGCTGCCGCAGGACGTCTTCGAGCTCACCGGCGAGCCCGGGCTGTCCCTGATCACCTGCTCGGGGGACTACGTCCGGCCCGACGGCTCACCCACGTGGTCCTACACCAACAACCTGGTGGTGGACCTCGCCCTCGACCCGCAGACGGCGCCCGTCCCATGACGCGGTGCGCGACGTGACACTGTCCGCTCTTGCGGGTACACCGCCCGTCGCACGGCGTCTTCCACGGGACACCGACACCCCATGCAATTACATTGGTAAACGACGGTGGTCCCCTCGCCGATCCGTCATGATCCCCCCTCGCCAGGAGACAGCCATGCCCTCCACCCCGTCCGCCCGCCGCCCGCGGATGCTCGCCGTCGCGGTGCTCGCCGGCACCACCGCGTTCGCCGGTCCGCTGCTGACCGCGCTGCCGGCCGTCGCCGCCCCCGTGGGGATCGCCGGCACCGCGGTGCCGGTCCCCGAGGGCACGCCCACCATCGGGCCGGAGCACTACTTCACCCCCGTCACGCTGAGCAACGGGGACACCGCCTACGGCATCCACGAGGACCAGCCCCTGGCCCCGACGGGGGAGGACGTCCTCGACGACGAGCACTACGCCGTGGCCCAGCCGTTCGACGACCCCGCCGGAGGCGCGACACAGGTCGTCGGTGAGAAGGTCGGCGACACCCCCGTCTACTGGGAGCCGGACAACGCCGCGTTGGCCGGGTACATCCTCTCCGTCTACGGAGCCACCGCGGACCTGCACGAGGCGCTGGCCGTCCACTGGGCCGTGCGCTCCCTGGCCTCGGTCGAGGCGCCCGATCCTGACCTGTCGGGCCTCGAGCAGTCGCACATCGACCGCGCGGCTGTCCTGGTCGAGGACGCCCGCCGCACCGTGCCCGTGCTCGAGACGCATAGGAGCTATGCGATCTCCGTGGACCACGCTTCCGACGGCAGTCCGGAGCGCCTGCTCGTCCGGCTGCCGGAGGTCCGCGACACCGTGACCGTGGCCCTCTCCGGACCGGTGACCTTCGCCGACGGAGCCCGTGAGCTGACCGTCACGGACGGGGAGCAGGAGCAGGTGCTCGACCTCGCCGTGCCCGCAGGCACCACCGGGGGGAAGCTCACCGCGACCGTGACCGCCACAACTCCCTCCACCGAGCTCACCGTCCTCGCCGACGAACGCTACCGTGACCTGCTCATCGCCGGCCATGACCGCGCACTGACCTGGTCCGCGAGCGCCGCGTTCACGATCGTCGAGCTCCCCGCACCGGGCGCCGGCGCGCCCGCAGGGAACGAGGAGCAGGCCGACGCCGGCGGCGCGGGACCGATCCCCGGCGACGACCCGGTCGCCGGTGACAACGGCGCCGCCGAGGAGCCGGACGCCGTCGACCGCGACGACGACCCGCGGCCGGAGCCGTCCGGCGACGGAGCGGTCCGGCCGGAGCCCGTGACTGAGAACGGCGCCGCGCCCGAGCGGGACGTCCCAGTCGTGGTCGTCGCCCCGGAGGCCGGGCAGCGCATGAACGCGACCGTGGACGCGTTCGCGCTGTTCGAGGAGTCGACGAGCACGCACACCGAGACGGTCACGGAGACCACCACGACCGTCTCCGGATCCGCCGGCTCCGTTGTCGACAGCGCTGCCGGCTACGACTACGGCGCGGGCTACGGCGGCGGCTACGGCTCGGGCTACGGCTCCGTGTACGCCGACGCCGTCACGGCGAACACCGGCACCGGAGCCGTGCAGTCCGCCGGCGCATCACGGAGGTCCACCACGGTGCTCCTCGGCGTGGTGGCCGTGGGCGCCGGCCTCGGCTCGTGGGCGCTGCGCCGCCGCCGGTCCGCCGTTCCGCACCAGACTTCCTGACCGCCGTTGCACCCTTCTCGCTCCTGGAGAACCCGATGACCCAGCAGACCCGCATCCTCGCCCTGGCCGCGCTCGCGCTCGCGGCGCTCACCGGCTGCGGCAGCGCCGCGGCCGAGGCACGGTCCGCGCACACCTACGAGCCGCTCCCGCCGCTGTCCACGGCGACCCCGTCCGCCACGCCGGAGCCGCAGCCCACCTCACGGCCCGCCCCGGACGCGGAGGCCCCGTCCGCCGCTCCTGCCGGCGACAGCGGCGGCCGGCCCGCTGTCGCCGGGAGCACCTCCGGAACGCCCGCTGCCGGGGGAGGCGGCGGATCGGCCCAGGGGGCCGGTGCCGTCGCGGCTCCCGCCCCCGTGGCGGCTCCGGTGCAGGCCCCGGCACAGGCTCCGACCCAGGCGTTGGTGCAGCTTCCTGCACCGGCGGGCGCAGGGGAGTTCTCGGAGAAGATCACGGAGCGGACCACGACGTCCACCACCACGACCACCTCCAGCAGGCTCGAAGCCAGCCTCGTGGTCGAGCTCACCTGCGAGGGCGTGTGCCTGTTGGACGACCTGTCCGTGCCCGAGCTCACCGGCCCGGACGGGCCCCTCGAGCGGGACATGCTCGCCCGTGCCCTCGACGAGGAGCTGCGGCGGGCCGGCGCGGACACGGCGCTCACCGAAGACCTGGTGGAACAGCTGACCCGCTCCGGGTGGGATCTGGCGGACCGGGAGCTCAAGGACGGGAACGAAACGATCTTCTTCAAGTTCCTGCACTGATGCTTGCCGGAATCAAAGAGTAGGTGGAGTCATGGTTACTTCCGAAGCTGATTCCCGATGGAACAGAATCATGATGCCTCCAAGGACTTCGAAAAAGCAGGACTGGCCGACGACTTCAGGGGTCCAATTTTCCAAGCAATTTCCTCTTTTTATGCGAATGGCACTGATGTTGGCTTGGATTATGGCTGCGCTGGTCGTGGGGAAAGTCATTTATACAGTATTCACGTATCCTGCGACCTATGGTCAGGATTCTCACGCATATTGGTTGGCTGCCCAAGGGGAACTTTCTTACAGCAGGCCTGCGGGAACATTGGATGCTTACCTGTACTCACCTGCGTTCCTATGGCTGATGAAGCCCTTGTCGTGGTTTCCATGGCCATGGTTCTTGGCGGTATGGACGGTTTTGCTCCTGCTGTTGGCGGCGTGGCTTGTGTGGCCCCTGCGCTGGCCTTGGGCAGTTCCCCTATTCATTTACTGTCTGCCCGAGATCCTGGTGAACAACATCTATCTGCTCCTCGCGGTGGCTGCGGTCTTGGGGATGCGCTGGCCCGGCGTATGGGCTTTTCCGATTCTCACCAAAGTCACCTTGGGTGTTGGCCTGCTGTGGTTTGTCGGACGAAGACAGTGGCGAAACTTCGTCATCGGTGCAGCGCTGACATTGGCCATCGTCGCGGTCGGTTATGTGGTGCACCCGCAAGAGTGGAAGGCCTGGTTCGAGTTCTTGATGTCGAACCGGGAGGGCACGAAGGACGGAATAGCGCTCTTCGCGTTTCGATGCTCTGTTGCGATTGCTCTGGTGTTCCTGGCAGCTCGCTTCCATCTGCCGTGGTTGGTGGCTCCTGCAATGCTCATCGCATCCCCTGTCTTGGTGTCCATCGTCCCGGTGGCCTTGTTGGCGGCCATACCCAGGCTGGCAATGAGTGGGAGCGGTAGCAACGCGGTGTCGTGGAGCCGCCGACGGCTCACTCGACTCCCGCGTGGCGTGCCCGTTCGGCCAACGATGAATGCGTCCACGGACCCGTAAGGACACCTTTTGCAGGGGTTGGGCCCCGGCGCCCTGTATGCGTCGGGGCTCTGCCGTCGTCTTCCTCGCTCAGGCGGCGCCGGACGCCCAGTGCACGGCGAAGCACGCCGTGGCCGCCATGGAGCACAGCCACACGGCGGCCTCCCGCGTCCACGGCACCTTCCGGGTCATCGCGGACGTGACGACGGCCCCGACGGCCAGGCCGATGCCCAGCCACAAGGACCACTCCGTGAACAGCTGCAGGACGGCGCCGAGCACACCGAAGCCGGCGTCGTCGAGGACGCGGTCGATCTTGAGATTCATGTGGACTCCCCCGGAGCAAGCGGACGTGGCCGGACGCTCCCAAGGCGCCCGCGACGAGGACGGTGCCCCGTCGGCCGCGGGGAGCGAGGATCAGCCGGTCCCCGCGCGGCCGGTGGGCGCGCTCGTCGACTCGGAGCCTAATCCATGCATTTGCGACATGGTCGGTGGGGAGCGTCGCTTCTTCCGGGGACAACAAGGGGCCTGGGCGTCGACCCCTGGGTGGTGCGGAGCGGTCCGCCTGCGCCCGGGGCCGGGTTCCGCGGACGTACAGTGTCCTGGAACCGTTCGAGCGCCCCCGCCTCGGACCTGCAGCACGCCTCCAGGAGACACCCCTCGTGAATGCCCTCATGTCCTCGCTACCGCACGGCCGCATCGCCTGATGGCCAAGCTCTACTTCCGCCACGGCGCGATGAACTCCGGCAAGTCCACGGTGCTGATCCAGGCCGCCCACAACTACGAGGAGCGGGACCAGACCGTCCTGGTGGCCAAGCCGGCGGTCGACTCCAAGGGCGCTGGGACCGTGGTCTCGCGGCTGGGGGAGTCGCGCACCGTCGACCTCCTGCTGGACCCGGAGGACCCGGTGCGCGAGCAGTTCCACGCCGCCGTAGACGAGCACGGGGCCGTGCACTGCCTGCTGGTGGACGAGGCGCAGTTCCTGACGCCGGCACAGGTGGACGACCTGCTGCGCATCGCCGTGCTCGACGGCGTCCCGGTGCTCGCCTACGGCCTGCGCACGGACTTCCGCACCGAGGCCTTCCCGGGCGCGGCCCGCCTGCTGGCCGTGGCGCACACGGTGGAGGAGCTGCGCACGATCTGCCGATGCGGGTCCAAGGCGATGTTCAACGCCCGGCGCGTCGGCGGGCAGTTCATCTTCGAGGGCGACCAGGTGGCCATCGACGGCGCGGCCGTCTCCTACGAGTCGCTGTGCGCGGCCTGCTACCTCGAGCGCTCCGGCGGCCGGCTGAGCTGAGGGCGCCGCCTGGTCCGGTCGGCGCGGGCACCGGGACACGGACGACCCCGCCCGAGCCGGTCCGGGGCCGGGCGATGTCCCGAGACCTTCCGCCGGCATGACAAAAGGCCCGAACCCACATCCGTGGGTTCGGGCCTTGCCGATGTCCTGGGACATCACATGGTCGGGATGACAGGATTTGAACCTGCGACCTCGTCGTCCCGAACGACGCGCGCTACCAAGCTGCGCCACATCCCGTGAAGCGTCCGGCCTCGGCCGGAAACAACTGCTCCATCATAGCCATCCCGTCCCGCGCGTGGGAAATCGAGTCCGTGCGGCCGTGTTGCACTGGGGAACATCGCCTTCCCGAAAGCATTGACCGGAGGTCCCGCACGTGCTTGCCTGAGCGCACAGCACCGTCGGTTCACGGGAGGACGTCAGGGGGACGGCCGATCCGGGCAGGCACGGCGCCATGTCGCGGGGGAGGGGCCGTGCGTCGACGAGCGTCCAGCAGGGGACTCCTCCCGGCCGTGCTGGGGGTGCTCCTCTCGCTCACGGCCGGTGCCCCGGCCGGGGCCCTTCCGGCAGGGCCCGACGGCGCCGCCTCGACCGAGGAGATCACCCGGGCCGTCACCGCCGAGCAGCTGGAGAGCCACCTGCGGGCCTTCCAGGACGCCGCGGACGCCCACGGCGGCGACCGCGCCACCGGCACCGCCGGCTACCGGGAGAGCGTCGACCACGTCGTCGAACGACTGCGCGCCGCCGGCTACGACCCCCGGGTGCAGGTGTTCACCGTCCCGTACGACGATAACCACGACCACGACCACGACCACGATGACGACGGCGAGGACACGGCCGCGGGCCCCCGTGTCACCTACAACGTCCTCGCGGACACCGCCACGGGCGACCCGGACAGCACCGTGGTGGTCGGCGCGCACCTGGACAGCGTGCCGGAGAGCCCGGGTCTCAACGACAACGGCTCCGGTGCCGCCGGCGTCCTCGCCATCGCCGAGGCCCTGGCCGGCACCGAGACGCAGAACAGGGTGCGCTTCGCCTGGTGGGGCGCGGAGGAGATCAACCTCAACGGCTCCGAGCACTACGTTTCCGACCTCCGGGCCAACGACCTCGCGGCGTTCGACGACATCGCGCTGTACCTGAACCTCGACATGATCGGCTCCCCGAACTATGGGCGCTTCCTCTACGACGGCGACTCGTCCTGGGGCGGATGGCACGACGGCTCGCCCGAGGCCCCGGCCGGATCGGACGCCATCGAGGTGGCGTTCGAGAGCTACTTCGAGTCCGTGGGGTTGGCCGCGGAGGAGGTGCCGATCGACGACGGCAGCGACCACCTCGTGTTCGCCGAGGCCGGCATCCCCGTGGGCGGGCTCTTCACCGGCGACTCGGGCGAGAAGACGCGGCAGCAGGTGGATCTGTACGGCGGCCGGGCCGGCACGGACTACGACCCCTGCTACCACGACGCCTGTGACGACCTGGGCAACGTCGACCTCCAGGTCCTGGAGGAGATGAGCGACGCCACGGCCGCGGTCGTCCTGGGCTTCGCGTCGTCCGAGATCGACGACGGAGCGACCCTCCGTCCCCCGGACGGTTGGCCCCGCCGCAGCGCGCTCGAGGAGCTCAGTCCGGTGCTCACGGGTCTCGTGGTCTGGGGTGCGGTCGTCGCGGCGGTTGCCGGGGTGGCCGTCGCCGTGCGGCGCCGCCACCGCGCGCACCGGTGAGTCCAAACCGACGAACCTGTGGGCCCATTTGTGGACAAAAGTCGTTGACGCACGAGTAACCCAGCTGTGAACATGTGCAAATCCGTGTCATCCCCCGATGACTGTGAACCGCGTCACGGCCGGGTCACCTCCCGGCCGCCGCTCACCTGGAGGTTCCATGCCCGTTCGCACGCCCAGCTCCTGGATCACGTCGGCCGCTCTGGCCGGCGCCCTGACGCTCACGGCCACCAGCGCCGTCGCGGCCCCCTCCCGCGACAACAGCAACAACAACACCACCCACAAGATCACCCAGGCGGTCTCCCAGCAGAAGCTCACGGAGCACCTGACCGCCTTCCAGTCCATCGCGGAGGCCAACGACGGCAACCGCGCCTCGGGCACCTCCGGCTACCGGGCCAGCGTCGACTACGTGGTCGAGCGGCTGCAGGCCGCCGGCTACACCCCGGAGGTCCAGGAGTTCACCTTCCCGTACTTCCAGGAGGTCAGCCCCGCCACGGTCAGCGCGGACGGCACGCAGCTCGCCGCGGAGGACGTCGCGGTGATGACCTACTCCGGCACGGGCACCGTCACCGCCCCGCTGCAGGCCGTGGACACCACCGGGGAGCGCGTGGGCAGCACCAGCGGGTGCGAGGCCGAGGACTTCGCCGACTTCCAGGCCGGCAGCGTGGCCCTCCTGCAGCGCGGCAGCTGCGCCTTCGCGGTCAAGGCCGCCAACGCGGAGGCGGCGGGCGCCTCCGCCGTGCTGATCTTCAACACGGGCCTGCCGAACGCCCAGGACACCGTGGCCGGCACCCTGGGCTCCCCGGAGGCCACCACCCTGCCGACCGTCGGACTCAGCTACCAGGCCGGCGTGGACCTGCTGGACGCCCAGGAGGTCACGGTCAGCACGGACACCGTCTCGGCGACCCGCACCACCTACAAACGTCCTCGCCGAGACCGGCACGGGCGACCCCGAGAACACGGTCATGGTGGGCGCCCACCTGGACAGCGTGCTCGAGGGCGCGGGCATCAGCGACAACGGCACCGGCTCGGCGGGCATCCTCGCCATCGCCGAGGCGATCGCCAAGACCAAGACCGAGAACAACGTGCGCTTCGCCTGGTGGGGCGCGGAGGAGCTCGGCCTGCTGGGCGCCGAGCACTACGTGACCGATCTGCGGGAGAACGACCCCGAGGCGTTCGAGGACATCGCGCTGTACCTCAACTTCGACATGATCGGCTCCCCGAACTACGGGCGCTTCGTCTACGACGGCAACGCCTCCACGTTCGACCCCGGTGACACCAACGTCCCCGAGGGCTCCGGCGCGATCGAGGCGGCGTTCCACGAGTACTTCGCCTCGGTGGGACTGGCCTCCGGCGACACCGAGTTCAGCGGCCGCAGCGACTACGGCCCTTCATCGAGGCCGGCGTCCCGTCCGGCGGC
This sequence comes from Kocuria sp. CNJ-770, assembly GCF_001942375.1. Classification (NCBI taxonomy): domain Bacteria; kingdom Bacillati; phylum Actinomycetota; class Actinomycetes; order Micrococcales; family Micrococcaceae; genus Kocuria; species Kocuria sp. CNJ-770. The sequence continues at coordinate 92,148 of NZ_MKJW01000122.1, read as the reverse complement.
CTCTTCACGGGCGCCGAGGGCGTGAAGACCGAGGAGCAGGCCGAGCTGTTCGGCGGACAGGCCGGTGTCGCCTACGACTCCTGCTACCACTCCGTGTGCGACGACATCACCAACGTCAACCTCCAGGGCATGGAGGAGATGTCCGACGCCGCGGCGGCCGTGGTCCTGCGCTACGCGATGTCCACCCACGACGTCAACGGCGAGGGCGAGCCCTACAAGCAGAAGGGCAAGGGCGCCGTCGGCCACCCGAAGGGCAACGACCGCGGCCACGGCCCGCACTCCGAGCACGGCCACGGTCACGGCCACGGTCACGGTCACGACAAGGCGGCCGCCTGACCGGCACCGGACCCGACGACCGGCCCCGCCGGGACGCACCGCGCGTCCCGGCGGGGCCGTCCCGTTTCTCAACATGGCCGGGAACCTTGTCCCGGGCACCTCGACCTGGGACTCTGTGCACATCGCTCCATCCGCACCACGCTCCAGCCGTCACGGTGGAGCCGCCGCCACGGTCGAGCCCCCGATCGGCCTCTGCCCCGGGAGGCACCATGCACCACCGCACCCAGCACCGGACCGAGGCCGCCGCCGTGCGGCCGCCCGCGCCGGGGCGGTCACGATGAGCCCGCTCTCCGTCCCGCCGGGACAGGTCATGCGCCACCTCGAGGTGTTCCAGGCCGTCGCCCACGCCAACGACGGCAACCGCGCCTCGGGCACCCCCGGCTACCGGGGCAGCATGGACTACGTGCTGGGCCGGCTGCGGGCCGCCGGCTACGCCCCGCAGGTGCAGGACTTCTCGTTCCCGTTCTTCCGGGAGGTCCGGCCCGCCACGGTCGGCGCGGGCGGCACCCAGCTCGCCGCGGAGGACGTCGCCGTCATGACCTACTCCGGCTCCGGCGCCGTGACGGCACCGGTGCAGGCGGTGGACACCACCGGCGAGCCGGGCGCCGGCACCAGCGGGTGCGCCGCCGAGGACTTCGCCGGCTTCCCCGAGGGCGGCGTGGCCCTGCTGCAGCGGGGCGGCTGCTCCTTCGCGGACAAGGCCGCCGCCGCGCAGGCCGCCGGGGCCTCGGCCGTGCTGATCTTCAACACGGGCCTGCCCGGGGAGGAGGGCGTGGTCGCCGGCACCCTCGGCGCGCCGGGCGCGGTGACCGTCCCCGTGGTCGGCCTCAGCCACGCGGCCGGCCGTGCCCTGCTCGGGGTGGACGAGGTCACCGTCACCGTCGACGCCGTCTCGGAGCAGCGGGAGACCTCCAACGTCCTGGTCGAGACCGGCACGGGCGACCCCGAGCGCACGGTCATGGTCGGCGCCCACCTGGACAGCGTGCCCGAGGGCGCGGGGATCAACGACAACGGCTCCGGCTCCGCGGCGATCCTGGCCGTGGCCGAAGCGCTCGCCGGGACGGTGACCGAGAACCGGCTGCGCTTCGCCTGGTGGGGCGCGGAGGAGTTCGGCCTGCTCGGCTCCCGGCACTACGTGGCCGATCTCAAGGCCAACGACCCCGCCGCGCTGGCGGCCGTCGCGCTGTACCTGAACTTCGACATGATCGGCTCCCCGAACTACGGGCGCTTCGTCTACGACGGCGACGGCTCCGCGTTCGGCCCGGAGGTCTCCGCCGAGGCGCCCGAAGGCTCCGCCGCGATCGAGGCGGCCTTCCACGCGCACTTCGGCTCCGTGGGCCTGGCCTCGGGCGAGACCGAGTTCAGCGGCCGCAGCGACTACGGGCCCTTCATCGCGGAGGGCGTGCCCGCCGGCGGCCTGTTCACCGGCGCCGAGGGCATCAAGACGGCGGAGCAGGCCGCGCTGTTCGGCGGCCGCGCCGGCGTCGGATACGACTTCTGCTACCACGCGCAGTGCGACGACCTGAGCAACATCGACGTCCAGGGCCTCGAGGAGATGACCGACGCGGCCGCCGCCGTGATCCTGCGCTTCGCGACCTCCACCGGGGACGTCGAGGAGGTGGGCCGCCAGCTGCGGACGGCCGCCGCGCCCGCGCTGCCCGTCACCGTGGACCAGGGCCACGGCCCGAGCAACGCCGCGGAGGAGAAGCGGACCCGGTGAGGCCGGGGCTGCCTCCCGCGCCACAATCAGGCAGGTCATTGTGCCTCTGACCTGGGGCTGAGATGCTGTGCGCAGGTCTCCTCCGTTCGGTGGAGCCGACGCAGGACACGGTCGAGCCCCCGATCGGCCACTGGCCCCGGGAGGACCCATGCCGCACCGCACACACCGTCACCGGGCCGTGGCCGCCGCGCTGGCCGGCGCCGTGTCGCTCACCGCGCCGAGCGCCGTCGCCGCGCCGCCGGAGAACGGGGCGGGCATCGAGGTCTCCACGGACCAGGTCCTGGAGCACCTCGAGGTCCTCCAGGCCGTCGCGCACGCCAACGGCGGGACCCGCGCCTCGGGCACGCCCGGCTACCGGGGGAGCGTGGACTACGTGGTCGGCCGGCTGCGGGCCGCCGGCTACTCCCCGCGGGTCCAGGCCTTCGCCTTCCCGTTCTTCCAGGAGGTCGTCCCCACGACGGTCGCACGTCGGGGCCCCGACGGCGCGCCGGTGCTGCTGCCCGCGACGGAGACGGCCGTCATGGTCTACTCCGGTTCCGGCACGGTGACCGCTCCCGTCCAGGCCGTGGACACCACCGGCGCCCCGGGGGCGGGCAGCAGCGGGTGCGAGGCGGAGGACTTCGCCGGTTTCACGGCAGGGAACGTGGCGCTGCTCCAGCGCGGCACGTGCCCCTTCGGGGTGAAGGCGGCCAACGCGCAGGCCGCCGGCGCCTCGGCCGTGCTGATCTTCAACACCGGCCTGCCCGGCGAGGAGGGCGTGGTCGCCGGCACCCTCGGCGAGCCCGGGGCCGCCACCGTGCCCGTCGTCGGCCTCAGCTACGCGGCCGGGACCGCGCTGCTGGGCGGGGGCGAGGTGATCGTGTCGGCGCAGACCGTCTCCGAGACGAGGCAGAGCTTCAACGTCCTCGCCGAGACGGGCACGGGCGATCCCGGGAACACCGTGATGGTCGGCGCCCACCTGGACAGCGTCCCCGAGGGGGCGGGGATCAACGACAACGGCTCGGGCTCCGCGGGGATCCTGGCGATCGCAGAGGCTCTCGCGGGCACGGAGACCGCCAACACCGTGCGTTTCTCCTGGTGGGGCGCGGAGGAGTTCGGTCTTCGCGGGTCCCAGCACTACGTCGCGGACCTCAGGGCGAACGATCCGGGGGCGCTCGGGGACATCGCGCTGTACCTGAACTTCGACATGATCGGCTCCCCGAACTACGGACGCTTCGTCTACGACGGCGACCACTCCGCGTTCCCGCCCGTGCCGGGTCCCGCAGGTCCTGTGACGGCCCCGGAGGCTCCGCCGCGATCGAGGCGGCCTTCCACGAGCACTTCGGCTCCGCGGGCCTGGCCTCCGGCGAGACGGAGTTCAGCGGCCGCAGCGACTACGGGCCGTTCGTCGCCGAGGGCATCCCCTCCGGCGGCCTCTTCACGGGCGCCGAGGGGATCAAGACGGTCGAGCAGGCCGCGCTGTTCGGCGGCCGGGCCGGAGTCGCCTACGACTTCTGCTACCACGCCTCGTGCGACGACCTCGCCAACGTCGACCTCCGGGGCCTGGGCGAGATGACGGACGCGGCGGCCGCCGTGGTCTCGCGCTTCGCGGCCTCGACCGAGGAGGTCGACGGCGCCGGCGGTCGGCAGGAGACCCGCGAGCTCCCGCTCGGCCCGGCCACCGCGGACCAGGGCCAGGGCCCGCGCAGCGCCGTCGAGGAGCTACCGGCGCTGTGACCGGACAGGGCCGGGCTGCGGCCGCCCGGTGGCCGGTCCGCACGGCCGTGCTGTCCGCGGGGGCGTCCGGCGCGATCGCCAGTCCGCTCGGGGTGTCCGGGACGCGCGGAGCCCCGTGCGTGCGCCGCAGCCCGTTGCCCGCCCGGCCCCCGGGTGGAAGGGTGAGGCCATGACTGCTCCCCGGACCCCCGACTCCGCCCCCGACTCCGCCGCCGACTCCGCCGCGCCGGCCCGGCGCGGCGTCCTGTTCGACGTCGACGGCACCCTCATCGACTCCAGCTACCTGCACACCGTCGCCTGGTGGCACGCCTTCAACCAGGCCGGGCACGACGTGCCCATGCACCGCATCCACCGGCTCATCGGGATGGGCTCGGAGCAGCTGATCGACGAGCTGCTCCCCGCCGACCGGGACACCGACCAGGACGACGCCATCGGCGCCGCCCACGGCGCCCTCTTCTCCGTGCACTGGCCGGGCCTCAAGCCCACCCGCGGGGCCACGGAGCTGCTGCGCCGCTGCACCGATGCCGGCCTGGTGGTGGTGCTGGCGTCGTCGTCGAACGTCACCGAGGTCGCCGCCATGCGCGAGGCCCTGGGCTCCGACGACGTCCTCACCGCCGTGACCACCGCCACCGACGCCGAGCAGAGCAAGCCCGCCCCGGACATCTTCGCCGCGGCCCTGGAGGCCGGGGACCTGCGCCCGGAGCACGCGATCGTGGTGGGGGACGCCCGCTGGGACGTCGAGTCGGCGTGGAAGCTCGGACTCGACGCCGTGTGCGTGACCAGCGGCGGGATCAGCGAGACCGAGCTGCGGGAGGCGGGGGCCGTGGCCGTCTACGCGGATCCGCAGGCCCTGCTCGAGGACTTCGAGACCAGCCCGCTGGGCCGCCTCGCCGCCGGCGGCTGACGAAAAGAGCCCACAACCATTCCTCAGACGTCACAACGGCGACACGACGTTTACAATCGTGACTCAAGGTGGTTTCGTCTCATAATTCCCTTATGAATCGCGCCGAAAGATGGGGCATCCTGTTCAGCTCCGGTCCATGTGGTTATGTCGTCGGCGCCGTGATCGCGCTGCAAGTCACAGTGCCTGCCATCGCTCTCTTCCACGAACCGCCCGCGCGCTTCGGTTTCCAGATGTACTCGGCTCAAGGAGGCGCTGAGGTGACAGCGCTGGACCAGCGGGGAGTAGCCCTCGATATCGACTTGGGCAGCATGGTGGCAGGTTCGCTGCGTCCGGAGCTGAATTGGATGCAGGCGCTACCCGACCGGATCTGTCAACAAACCCCGGAAGCCATGCAGGTGATCGTGGAGCAGGACGAGCGCAAGAGCACCGTGTTATGCGACTGATGGACGTTCGCGTGAAACCGGAGCCCATAGCGATGGTCCGCATCTGCCTCGGGATTGTCACTGCGATTAACTCACTCGAAATTCACGGGCTGCTGACCAAAATTGCCAGCGGCAAGATACGTCTGCCAGTCCACGGCATTTTGCCGGCGCCGACTCAACCTTTTATTGATGCCTATCTCGTGATTGCCCTGGTGTCAGCGTTCGCCGTCGTGGTCGGTTGGTGCACGGTGCCAGCCGCGTCAATTCTCACGGTTCTCAATGTGGGCGTTCTCTTTTGGGACCAGCAGACGTACAGCAGTCATCGACTGCTCATGACGCTTCTGATGGCCTTCCTCATTTTTGCGCAGTCGGACGCAGCCTGGTCTCTGTCCCGCCGTCACGGCGAGGTACCGTGGTGGCCGCAACTACTCATGATGACTCAACTTTCCGTCTGCTACTTTTTCGCGGCAGTCAGTAAAATTAGCGTGGTGTTCTTGTCGGGAGTGCCGTTATCTATCTGGGTGTGGGCACCATTGCCTTGGTGGGTTTTCACGCTGTTGGCGGTTGCCACCGTGGCTGTCGAACTTTATCTTGCCGTCGGTCTATGGGTTCGATCAACTCGGGTGAAGGCGGCCGTTCTGGGATTTGCACTACATCTCGGGATCGTAGTACTTATGCGCGAAGAAACGGTTCCACTGATTGCCTTTGCGGTGACGTGCCTTGGGCTCTACTGGCTTTTCCTGTCTCGGCCGACCATTGGGACAGCACCTTTGGCCGCTGTAAGAGCTTCGGGCTTAGGCGCGATTAGTCCTCAGGCGTCGGACTCATGAGTGACGAGCCGACCCGCTCTACATGTCGAAGCTGGACTAAATCTCCGGCCACATCGCCACCGCCCGCACCGGGGAGCCGTCCAGCCCGGCCAGGCGCAGCGGCAGGGCCGCGAACACGGCCCCGGGGCGGTCCACGGCCGCCAGCCCGGTGAGGTTCTCCACGATCGCCCCGCCCGCCCCGAGCACCACCTCGTGCACGGGCAGCGCCACCGGGTCGGTCGCGTCCGCGGTGGGCGTGGGGTCCGGGTTGAGGGTGTCCACCCCGAGGGTGCGCACCCCGGCCGCGACCAGGCGGCGGGCGATCTCCGGATCCAGGACCGGGTGCTCGAGGTAGCGGTCGGTGCCGAAGTGCGCCGACCAGCCGGTGCGGAAGAGCACGATCGTCCCCGGCGCGAGCCGCTCGAGCTGTCCGGCCACGTCCGCCCAGCGGACCACCCGGCCGGGGGCGCAGCCCGGGACGTCGACGACGCGGGCCGGGCCCACGAGCGAGGACAGCTCCAGGGCGTCGACGTCGGCGCCGCCCTCCACCGTGTGCGAAGGGGCGTCCACGTGCGTGCCGGAGTGGGTGCCGAGGTGCAGCTCCGCGACGCGGAAGCCGTCCTGGGCCACGGTCGCCGCGGTGCGCGTGCGCACGTGCGGATCTCCCGGGAAGACCTGCATCCCGGTGCGCACCGGGTGGCTCAGGTCAACGACGCGCACCGGTGGCCTCCGGCTCGGTGTCGCCCCCGGGGGCGCTGTCGGCCAGGTGCTGCGAGACGGGCCGGTCCGTGCGGATCCGGCGGCCGCCGCGGCCCACGCGAGGTAGAGCACGAAGGAGATCACGAACGTGGGGATGGTCGCCCCCACGGGGCTGGCCAGCACGTAGGTGAGCAGCAGCGAGAAGACCGCGCCCAGGGCCCAGGTCAGCACGGCGGCCGGGTTCACCCCGCCGCGGTACCAGTACTTCCCGCCGCGACCGCGCAGGATGTCGGCGTCGTAGGAGCCTTGTGGACCACGTAGTAGTCCGCCAGCATCACCGCGAAGACGGGCACGAAGAGCGCCCCGATGACGGTGAGGAACGCGGTGAACTGGTCCAGCAGGCCCAGCCAGGTGGCGCCCACCACGGAGATCGCACCGAGCACCAGCGCGGTGGGCAGGAACCGGATCCGCGAGGACGGGACCATGTTCACCACCGAGGAGACCATGCCGTAGACGACCATCGTGTTGGTGGCCATCACGGACAGGAACACGACCACGGCCAGCGGGGCGCCGAACGCCTCGACGATCACGGTGGGGTCGAACGGGACGGCCTCGCCGCCCTCGAGGACCACCCAGGCGATCGCGGTGGCGCCCAGGGTCATGGCGAGAGTGGTGGACAGCGTGTAGCCGACCGCCGAGCCGACCACGCCGGCGGCCTGGGTCCGGGCCAGACGGTTGAACTCGGCGGAGAGCACCGTCCAGGAGATCGCGGTGGCGATCACCACGTCCAGCACCGACACGGAGGTCCAGCCGGCGGCCGGGTCCGCGGACAGTGCCAGGAAGTCCCCGACCGGGTGGGTCGTGAACGCGACGACGAAGATCCACGCCATGATCGCCAGGATCACCAGGGCCAGCCACGGCTCGACCCGGGCGATGCCGGAGTGGCCGAAGATGGCCAGGCCCACCACCACGAGCTGGGCCAGCACGGAGAACAGCACGGGGCTGGAGAAGCCGGTGGCCTGGGCCACCACGTGGTTGACCGTGACACCGGCGAGCATCGCCTGCACCCAGCTCCAGCCCATCAGCACCACCACGTTGGCCGCGACCGGCAGGAACGAGCCGCGCAGCCCGAACGCGCCCTTGGTCAGCGCCATGGTGGGCAGGCCGGTGCGGGTGCCCATGTTGCCCACCAGCACCAGCACGGCCCCGCCCAGCAGGGTGCCCAGCAGGATCAGGCCCAGGGCCGTGGCCCAGGGGACACCGGGCACGAAGAGGGTGCCGGTGAGCAGGGTGGTGACCACGAGGTTCGCCGCGAGCCAGATCATGGTGATCCGCCCGGTGGGCAGCGTGCCGCGCAGGGGCCCGTAGCCGTCGGTGTTCTCGTCGAGGTGGTTCGACAGACGGGCCCAGGGGGAGGCGGAGGACCGGGTGCCGGGGGCGCGGTCGGTGGGTGCGGGGTGGGAGCTCATCGGCCCTCCTGGGCGCTGGTGGTGGGCAGGACGGCGGGGGAGAGGTGCTCGTGGACGGCGAGGAGCGCCCCGGAGTCCCGGCGGGCGAAGACGACGGTCTCCCGCTCGTGCGTGGTCTCCGGGCCGTCCGGGGTGCGGACCGTGGTGCGGACGTCGTGGGTGAAGACCCCCACGGAGCCCAGCACCTGGACCCGGGCGGCGGTGCTGCGGCACTCGAGCACCCGCCACCCGGCGTCCAGCCACGAGCGCCACAGCGCCTCGTAGGCCGCGCGGTCCTCCAGCCGGTGGGGCTCCGTGTGGAAGACGAACGTGGCGTCCTCGGCGAAGGCCGCGAAGTACGCCTCCGTGTCGGTGGCGGCGAACGCCGCGACGAGCGCGCCGGCGGCTCGGACGACGTCGTCCTCGGTCAGGGCAGCTGGCATGGTCCGCGCTCCGCATCGTCGTGCTGGGACATCCCGGCGGATCTCGTGGCGGGAGCTCCTGCTGGCGTGTCGTGGTGGAACCGGGGACCCCCGCCTGGCGGCGGGGTCCCCGGGGGCTCTCGGGGTTGATGCCCAGGGGGCAACAAATGTTGCCCTAGTTTGTTGTGATGACCACCACTCTGTCAACCGGTTCATGACGCGCACTCCACGGCGGGACCACGGGGGCGCCCGTATCCTGTGGGCACCACGGCCACCACGGGCAGCACGGGCTCCGCAGGGGAGCGCCACCGGGGAGTGCCGCAGGGCGAGGGGGCAGGCATGACCGCCGACCAGAGACCGGTCCTCGTGTTCGACATCAACGAGACGCTCTCCGACACCGGCCCGCTGCACGGTGTCTTCGAGGAGCTGGGGCTGCCCGGCCCGCTCGCGCAGACCTGGCTGAGCGGGGTGCTGCGGGAGGGCTTCGCGCTGGCCGTGCACGGCGAGTCGCAGCCCTTCGCGGTCCTGGGCGAGGCCGTCGCCCGCTCCCTGTTCGCCGTCCACGCCCCGGACCGGGAGGTGGAGGAGGCCGTGCGCCACGTCCGGGAGGGGATGCAGCGCCTGCCCGTGCACCCGGACGTGGCCCCCGGCATCGCGACCCTGGCCGAGGCGGGCTTCCGGATCGTGGCCCTCACCAACGGCTCCGAGGCCACCGCGGAGGGCCTGCTCGAGCGCGGAGGAGTGCGCCAGCACTTCGAGCACGTCCTCTCCGCCGACGACGCCCCGTGCTGGAAGCCCGCCCCGGAGGCCTACGCCTGGGCGAGCGGCGTCTGGGGCCTGCCGCTGGAGCGTGCCTGATGATCGCGGCGAGCCCCTGGGACCTGCACGGCGCAGCCCGGGCCGGGATGCGCACCGCGTGGACGGACCGGCACGGCGCGCCGTGGCCGGGATACGCGCGCACCCCGGACCTCAGGGTGTCCGGGGTGCGCGAGCTCGCCGCACGGCTGTGCGGCGACGCCGTGGGTCTCAGAGCCTGACCACCATCTTGCCGGTGTTCGCACCGGCGAGCAGGTCGATGAACGCCCGCGGGGCGTTCTCGAGGCCCTCCCGCACGGTCTGGTCCCAGGCGATCTCCCCGGAGGCCAGCCAGCCGGCCATCCGCTCGCGGAACTCCGGGGCCATGTCCTGCCAGCCGCCGACCAGGAAGCCCTGCAGGCTCAGCATCTTGCCGATCGCCAGCGCCAGGTTGCGCGGCGCCGCCGGCGGCTCGGTGGCGTTGTACTGCGAGATCGCCCCGCACAGGCACACCCGGCCCCGGGTGTTCAGCACGGAGATCGCCGCCTCGAGGTGCTCGCCGCCCACGTTGTCGAAGTAGACGTCGATGCCCTCGGGCGCCGCCTCGCGCAGCCGGTCGAGCACGGGGCCGTCGTGGTAGTCGAACGCGGCGTCGAAGCCGAGCTCCAGCAGCCGCTGCACCTTCTCCGGGGAGCCGGCGCTGCCGATCACGCGGGCGGCGCCGCTGAGCCGGGCGATCTGCCCGACCAGCGAGCCCACGGCCCCGGCGGCGCCGGAGACGAACACCGTGTCCCCGGGCTGGAACCGCGCGGCGCCCATGAGGCCCGCGTACGCGGTGAGACCGGGCATCCCGAGCACGCCCAGGTAGGCGGACTCCGGGGCCAGCTCCGGGTCCACCACGGTGACGGCCCCGGCGTCCAGCAGGGCGTGCTCGCGCCAGCCGGCGCCGTGCAGCACGGTGGCCCCCACCGCCAGCTCCGGGGCGTCCGAGGCGATGACCTCGCCCACGGCCCCGCCGTCGAGGGGCTGGTCCACCTGGAACGGCGGGACGTAGGACTTCACGTCGTTCATCCGTCCGCGCATGTACGGGTCCACGGACATCCAGCGGTTGGCGACCAGGACCTGGCCGGGGCCGGGCGCGGGCAGCTCGGTCTCCTCGAGCCGGAAGTTCTCCGGCACGGGGGCGCCCTGCGGGCGGGAGGCCAGGGTGATCCGGCGGGTGCGGGTGGGCTGCGTCATTCGGTGCTCCATCGTCGATCGGTCGGTGGGGTGCGGGGCCGCGTCAGGGCCGGTGCGGGTCAGTCCTGGGCGACGTCGACGACGACGTCGATGTTGCCGCGCGTGGCGTTGGAGTACGGGCAGACCTGGTGCGCCTTCTCGGCCAGCGCCCGGGCCGTCTCCTCGTCGAGGTCCGGCAGGACGACCTCGAGGGCGACCTGCAGGGCGAAGCCGCCCTGGCCGTCGGCGCCGATGCCCACCCGGGCCCCGACGCTGGAGTCGCCCAGGTCGACCTTCTGCTGCCGGGCGACGAGCTGGAGCGCGGAGTGGAAGCACGCGGCGTACCCGGCGGCGAAGAGCTGCTCGGGGTTCGTGCCGTCGCCGGAGCCGCCCATCTCCTGCGGGACGGCCAGGCCCAGGTCGATCCGGCCGTCGCTGGTGCGGGTGCGGCCGTTGCGGCCGGCGCCGGTGGCGAGGGCTTCGGCGGTGTAGACGGTCTGCATGGGTTTACTCCTCGGTGGGGTGCTGATCGGGGTGCTGGGTAGGGTGCCGGGCGGTCCGCTCGCTGGTGTGCTGGGTGGCGAGCGGAGTGGACGGGGCCGGGACGACCCCGGGCACAGGGGAGTCCGGGGTGGTGGCCCGGGGGCCTGCGGCTCCTGGCTCGGCGGCCCCTGACGCGGCGGCTCCGGGGTCGGCCGCGCCGATCCGCCGGGCCAGCCGGCGCAGGGTGGCCATCTCCTCCGGGGTGAGCCCGGAGGCCTCCAGGACGCGGCGCTGCACGTCCGGGGCGCGCTCGCGCAGCCGGTCGCCGGCCGCGGTGAGGTGCACGGTGACGCGGCGCTCGTCCGCACGGCCCCGGCGGCGCTCCAGCAGCCCGCCGGTCTCCATCCGCTTCAGCAGCGGGGAGAGCGTGCCGCTGTCCAGGCGCAGGCGGGAGCCCAGTTCGGTGACGGTCTGCCCGTCCTGCTCCCACAGCGCCAGCAGCGCCAGGTACTGCGGATAGGTCAGCCCGAGCTCCGCCAGCGGCTCGCGGTAGGCCGCGGTCGTGGCCCGGGAGGCCGCGTAGAGCGCGAAGCACAGCTGCGCGTCGAGCCGGAGGTCTGCATCCATGCCCTCATGGTTGCACGCAACTCAATTGCGCACAACCTAACGCGGGCGGGCCGGTTCAGCGGGTCGCCGCCTCCAGGTGCTCCAGGACGTGCCGGTAGGCGTGCCCGGTGGCCTCCGTCATGCCCTGCTCGCACGTGCGGTTCAGGGAGGCGTAGGCGTCGAAGCGGCGCTGGTTGACCTCCCGCGCCTCGGCCGCCGTGGCCGAGGCGGTGAACTCCGGGTGCAGCATGCCGCGGTCCCCGGCGTAGGCGCAGCAGCCCCAGGCCTTCGGCACGACCACGTCCTCGCTGATCGCCCGCGCGATCGTCTCGAAGGCCCCGGTGACGCCCAGGTGCACGCTGGAGCAGGTGGGGTGCAGCGCCATGGAGCCCACGGGCCGGGTCACCCGCAGCCTCCCCAGCACCCGGTCGGCGACGAACTCCACCGCGTCCACGAACCGCAGGGCGTGGTACTCGCTCGAGGCCGCCGCGAGCTCCGCCATGGTCTCCAGGCCCTCGGTGCAGGACGCGGCGTCGCAGACCACCGGCAGCGCGCCCTGCCCGGAGGCCTCCCACAGCGCGGCGAGGGTGCGCTGCGACATCGTGGCCCAGCCGCTGGGCAGGCCCTTCGACTTCCACGGCGTGCCGCAGCACAGGCTGCCGATGCCCTCCGGGACGGTGACGCGCACTCCCGCGCGGTCGCACAGCGCCAGGAAGGCCTGGGACGCCGTCGGGCCCTCGCCGTCCGAGGCCCGAACATGGTGTTGATGCACGCGGGGAAGAACACCGCCTCCGCGCCCGCGTCCTGCCGGCGCGGCCGGGCGGGGCCGCCCGCGGGCAGCTCGTCCTTGTACTGCGGGACGTGCTCGGCGCCGAGCACCGCCCGGGCCGCGGCGGTCGCGGCGGCCGGCAGCGCGGTGGGCAGGGCCTTCGCGGCGGTCAGGCCGAGCCCCGCCCCCGTCGTCGTCGCGCCCCAGGCCCTCGCGGCGGCGCCCCAGCCGGCGTCCGCCACCCGGCTGTGGTTCTCCGCCCGCAGCCGGCGCACCAGGTCACCCGTGTTGATCAGCACCGGGCAGGCGGTCACGCACATCCCGTCCACCGCGCACGTCTGCAGGCCCTCGTAGTCGTACTCCGCGCGCAGCCGCGCGGCGAGCGCCGCGTCCCCGCGCTCCTCGGCGGCGGCGATCTCCCGCCGGCCCACGATCCGCTGGCGCGGGGTGAGGGTGATGTCCTTGGACGGGCACACCGGCTCGCAGTAGCCGCACTCCACGCACCGGTCCACCTCCTGCTCCACCGTGGGCGCGGTCTTGAGGTCGCGCACGTACACCGCGGGGTCCTCGTTGAGGAGCACCCCGGGGTTGAGCAGCCCCGCCGGGTCCACCAGCCGCTTGAGCTCGACCATCACGTCGTAGAGCTCGTCGCCGTACTGGCGGCGCACGAACGGGGCCATGTTGCGCCCGGTCCCGTGCTCGGCCTTGAGGGACCCCCGGTGGTCCAGGACGAGGGCGACCATGTCCTGGGTGAAGCGCTCGTAGCGGGCCAGCAGGTCCGGGCGGTCGAACTGCTCGTTGAGCATGAAGTGGACGTTGCCGTCCTTGGCGTGACCGAAGATCACCGAGTCCCGGTAGCCGTGGGCGTCGAAGAGCGCGGTGAGCTGCTCGCACGTCTCGCCCAGCTCGGGCACGGGGACCACGACGTCCTCCAGCAGCGCGTTGGACCCGCTCGGCCGGTTGCCCGCCACCGTGGTGTAGAGGCCCTTGCGCACCGTCCACAGGGCGGCCCGGGCCGTGGGGTCGTCGGTCAGGGCGGCCGGCGCGGCCAGGTCCAGGGAGCGGAACAGCCCGGCGGCCGCCGCGGAGAGCTCCCGCTCCTCCTCCGGGGTGGCGCCTGGTACTCCACGAGCAGCGCCGCGTGCTCGTCCACGGCCACGTCCATGATCTGCGCCGGCGCCAGGCCCGTGCGCTGGGAGACCTTCAGGGACGTGGCGTCCAGCAGCTCCACGGTGGCCGAGTGCGTTCCCACGAGGGCGGGGACCGTGCGGGTGGCCGAGGCCAGGTCCGGGAACACCAGCAGCCCGGTCGAGGCGAACGGCAGGATCGGCACCGTGCGGAAGACCGCCCGCGCCACGAACCCCAGCGTGCCCTCGCTGCCGATCAGCAGGTGCTCCAGGATCCGGACCGGCTCGTCGTGGTCCAGGAACGAGTTGAGGCCGTAGCCCATGGTGTTCTTCATCGAGAACTGCTGCTCGATCGTGCGCACCGACGCCGGGTCGGCCCGGACCCGCTCGCGCAGCCGCAGCAGCCCCGCGTGCAGCGCGGGCTCCAGCGCCCGCAGGCGGGCGTCCGCGTCCGGTGCGGCGGTGTCCACGGTGGTCCCGGAGGGCAGCACGACCACCATGGACTCGAGCGTGCGGTACGTGTTGGCCCGGGTCCCGCAGGCCATGCCGGAGGAGTTGTTCGCCACTACGCCGCCGATCGTGCACGCCGCCTCGCTGGCCGGGTCCGGGCCCAGCTTGTGCCCGTAGGGAGCCAGCCGGGCGTTGACCTGGCGCACCGTGGCCCCCGGCTGCACCCGCACGCGCCGGCCGCCGTCGAGCACCTCGACGTCCCGGAAGTTCCGGCGCACGTCCACGAGCACCTGGTCGGTCACCGCCTGCCCGGACAGGGACGTGCCGCCGGAGCGGAAGGTCAGACCCAGCCCGTGCCGCGACACCGTCCGGAAGAGGTTGCCCATGTCCGCGGCCGAGCGGGGGCGGACCACCGCGGCCGGCTGCAGCAGGTAGTGCGAGGCGTCGTGGGCCAGTGCGCGGTGCTCGAGCTCCGAGTCCACGACCGCGTCCCGGCCGCACCAGGTCCGCAGGTCCTCCAGCAGTGCCCCGGTGGCGACGGGGCGGTGGTCGGCGACGGTCATGGGGGTCCTCCGGGGGTCGGGGCAGCCGGTGTGGCACGTGCCACAGCCCATGGTAGGACCACAGGGGCGGTGGCGGGCATCCGCATCGGGCCGTTGCGCGCGGGCGGTTGTGACCGGCGCCGATTTGCGGGAAGCTCGCCCCACGGGCACCCGGGCCCGCGACCCGACCCTGGAGGAGACGACCATGGACCCCATCTGCCCGTCCTGCGGAGGACCGCTGCGCCAGATCCCCGAGGACCAGTGGCCCGAGGGCGGACCGGTGCCCGACGGCACCGAGGAGATGTACCTCTGCGAGCGCTCCAACCACCGGATCATCGTGGCCGTGCCCGAGATCTCCGGATGACCGCTCCGGGCCCGGCGGTGCGCACCGTCGTGGTGGTGCACGGCTACGACGCCGCCCCCGACCAGCACTGGTTCCCGTGGCTGCGGGCGGCGCTGGCCGCCGACGGCGTGCGCGCCGAGGTCCTGGAGCTGCCCGAGCCCTCCGCGCCGGAACCCGCGGCGTGGCAGGCCGCCGTGGCGCGGGCGGTGGGGGAGCCCGACGAGCACGTCCACCTGGTCGGCCACAGCCTGGGCTGCATCACGATCCTGCGCCACCTCGCCGGCCTGCCGCAGCCCTGGGCGCTGGGCGGACTCGTGCTCGTGGCCGGCTTCACCGGCCCGCTCGAGAGCGAGCCGTCCCTCGACGCGTTCCTCGCCGAGGACGTGGACGTCGCCGCGGTGCGCGCCAACGTGCGGCGCCGGCTGGTGCTCCGCTCCGACGACGACCCCACGGTGCCGCCGGCCGCGACCGACGCCCTCGCGGCGCGGCTGGACGCCGAGCTGCAGGTGGTGCCCGGGGCCGGGCACTTCCGCGGCCGGGACGGGATCACGCGGCTGCCCGCCGTCCTGGACGCCCTCGCGCCGCGCTGAGCGCGCGCCCGCCGTGGCGGGCCGGACGGGGAGTCCCGGCCGGCAACGCCCGGCAGGCGAAAGACGGCAGGCGAAGGACGGCGGGCGCGGGTCGACCGGCGGGCGCCAACCGGTGGAGGTCAGCCGGTCGGGGTCAGTCCGCGGGGTCAGTCGGTGAGCGTCAGCAGCACGGCCTCCGGCGGGCAGAACAGCCGGACGGGCGCGAAGCGGGAGGTGCCGAGGCCCGCCGAGATGTTGACCGGGACGCCACCCTGGGTGATCAGGCCCTTGCACCGCTCCGGTTCGAGATCGCAGTTGCTCACCAGGGCGCGCCCGCCCGGCAGGCAGACCTGTCCGCCGTGCGTGTGGCCGGCGAGCACCAGGTCCGCGCCGTCGGCGGCGAAGCGGTCCAGGGTCCGCAGATAGGGGGCGTGGGCCACCCCGAGGCGCAGGTCCGCCGTCCCAGGCGCCCCGAAGCCGGGGTGCCGGTCGTAGCCCAGGTGCGGGTCGTCCACCCCGGACAGGTCAAGGCGCAGGCCGGCGACCTCCATCCGGGCGGAGCGGTTGATCAGCGGGGTCCACCCGGCGGCGTCGAAGGCGTCGTGCATCGCCTGGGTGGGCAGCCGGGGGGCCTCGTCCCGGGTCTCGCCGGAGGTGTCCCGCCACAGGTAGCGCAGCGGGTTCTTCAGCCGCGGCGCGAAGTAGCAGTTGGACCCGGGGACGTAGGCGCCGGGGAAGCGCAGGAGCGGCTCCAGGATCTCCAGCAGCCAGGGCAGCGCCTCGGGGTGGGAGAGGTTGTCCCCGGTGTCCACCACCAGGTCGGGCTCCAGCTCCGCCAGGGAGTGCACGAAGTCCCGCACCGACCGCTGCCCGGGCCACACGTGCAGGTCGGACAGGTGCAGGAGGCGCAGCGGCGGGCTGCCCGCGGGCAGCAGCCGCAGCCGTTCGGTGCGCAGCTGGAAGCGGCGGCGCTCGACGACGACGCCCCACGCCCCGAGGCCCGCCGCCAGCGGCGGCGCCGGCCCCCGCGGCGGCGGCGGCCGCGCGCAGGGCGGGGCGGCGTGGGCGGTGTTCGCGGTGCTCATCCGGCGGACCGGGGTCAGCCCGGCCGCGAGGTGCCGTTGCGGCCCTCGAGGACCCGCTCGGAGGGCTCCTCGAACTTGCCGGTGTCGTAGTCGCGGGCCACCTCGCGCATGAAGCGCTGCCACTGGCCGCCGGCGTAGGTGGAGCCGTCCACCCAGTCGTCGCCCTCGGTGCGCTCGCCGCCGATGGACAGCCCGTTGAGGGAGCGGGAGCCGAACTCGTAGTTGCCGACCCACGAGGCGGTGGCCAGGCCCTTGGTGTAGCCGACCATCCAGGTCTGGGTCGAGTTGTCGGTGGTGCCCGTCTTGGCGGCGGAGGCCCCCGGCAGGTCGATCTCCCGCTGCCAGCCCGAGCCGCGGATCAGGGTCTGGTTCAGGGCGTAGTTGACGCCGTCGGCCACGTCCTCGTCGATGACCTGCTCGCAGGAGGTCTCGGGGATGTCGTACTCCCGGCCGGTGTAGTCCACGACCTTCTCCAGGGCGCGCGGCTCGCACATCTCGCCGCGGTTGGCGAAGGCGGAGTAGGCCCGGGCCATGGTCATCGGGGAGATGTCCACGGAGCCGCCCAGCAGGGCGGACAGGACCGTGGTGTCCACGGGCTCGCCCGCCTTGCCGTCGTGGATGCCCAGGGCGTCGGAGATCTCCCCGATGTGGCACAGGTCCAGGTCCTCGGCCATCGCGTAGATGGCGGTGTTGATGGAGTTGTACAGGCCGAAGTCGGCCTCCATCTCCCGGGTGTAGCCGGGTTCGGCGTTCTGGATCTCGAAGCCCTCGCCGTTGTTGCCGGGCTCGATCTTGTAGCCGCGCTCCAGGCAGGAGGCCTTCCACCGGTGGTCCGCCGGCCACCGGGTCTGCGTGGCGTCCAGGAGGTCCTCGGCCCCGTTGCCGGCGTCGAGCCACGTGGCGTAGGTCAGGGGCTTGTAGGTCGAGCCCACCTGGAAGCCGCCGGCCCCGCCCATCGCGCGGTCCACGTTGAAGTTGTACGTGGTGTTGGAGTCGCCCTCCTCGCCGGAGTAGTACGTGTTCTGCGCCATGGCCACGATGTCGCCGTTGGTGGGCTCGAGGGACACGAGCGCGGTGGAGACGTTGTCCGGGTTGTCGTCGCGCGGCTGCGTCTCGTTGACCGCCTCCTCGGCGCTGCGCTGGGCCTCGACGTCGAGGGTGGTGGTGATCGTGAGCCGCCCAGCTGCAGGGTCTTGAGCCGCTCCTCGGGGGTCTCGCCGAACGCCGGGTCCTGCAGGATGAGGTTCTGGACGTAGTCGCAGAAGTAGGGGGCGATCTCCGCGGCCGTGCACCCGGAGTTCGTGGGGTTCAGGTCCAGCTGGATGGGCTCGGCCGCGGCGGCCGCGTGCTCCGCCTCGGTGATCGCCCCGGTGCCCAGCATCGTGTCGAGCACGATGTTGCGCCGCTCCGTGGCCGCCTCGGGGTTGGCGGCGGGATCGTAGTAGTTGGGGGACTGCACCATGCCGGCCAGCACCGCCGACTGGGAGATGCTCAGCTCCGCGGCCGGGATGCCCCAGTAGTACTGGGCGGCGGCCTCCACGCCGTAGTTCTGTCCGCCGAAGAGGACCATGTTGAGGTAGCCCTCGAGGATCTGGTCCTTGGACAGCTCCTGCTCCATGGACAGGGCGAGCTTGATCTCCTTGATCTTGTCCGCGTAGCCCTTGTCGGCGCCGATGGTCGTGGCCTCCTCGCCGGCGCGGACCTGGGAGTCGATGATCAGGTTGTTCACGTACTGCTGCGTGATCGTCGAGGCGCCCTGGCGCGCGTCCGGGCGGATGATGTTGTTGCCCAGGGCCCGGGCGATGCCGCCGAGGTCCACGCCGCCGTGCTCGTAGAAGTCCCGGTCCTCGATGGCCAGGATCGCGTCCCGCATGTGCGGGGAGATCTGCTCCAGCGGGACGGGGGTGCGGTTCTGCGCGTAGAACGAGGCGATCTCGGTCCCGTCGCGGGCCACGACCGTGGAGGCGCGGGACATCGGCCCGGCCTCCATCTGGGCCGGGAGGTCCTTGAACCACCCGATCGAGGCGTTGGCGGCGAGGCCCGCGGCGGCTGCGGGCGGGACCAGGAGACCGGCGGCCACGATGCCGGCAACGATGCTGGTGGCGATGAACGCCACGACGTTGCCCAGGGCCGACGGTGACTGCGCGGCAGAGTTCTTGCGGGAAGCCATTGGGACAGTCTACAAGTGCGAACCTGGCCGGAACCGGTGGACGGGCCGTCACCGCGGAGCACGTCCCGCCGTTCCTGGCTACGCTGGGCCCATGACTACCTGGGAATACGCCACCGTGCCGCTCATGATCCACGCCACCAAGCAGATCCTCGACAACTGGGGTGACGACGGGTGGGAGCTCGTCACCGTGCTGCCGGGCTCCACGCCGGCCGACGTCCCGGCGGGCAACATGACCGCCCCGGTGCAGACCAACCCCATCGCCTACTTCAAGCGCCCCAAGGGCTGACGGCCGGACACCACGGCACCAGAGATCCGCGGAGGAATCCATGAGCAACCCATCCCTCGTCGACGCCCGTCTGGCCGAGCTCGGCCTCGAGCTGCCGGCGGTCGCGGCCCCCGTGGCCGCGTACGTGCCCGCCGTGGTCACCGGTTCCTGGGTGCACACCTCGGGCCAGCTGCCCTTCGTGGGCGGCGAGCTGCCCGCGACCGGCAAGGTCTCCTCGTCCGGTGATCCCGGCACCGTCTCCCCGGAGGAGGCGCACGAGCTCGCGGCCCGGGCCGCGCTCAACGCCGTCGCCGCGGTCAAGGACGCGGTGGGGGACCTGGACCGGGTGGTGCGCATCGTCAAGGTCGTGGGCTTCGTCGCCTCCGCCCCGGACTTCACCGGGCAGCCCGCGGTGATCAACGGCGCCTCCGAGCTCCTGGGCCGGATCTTCGGCGACGCCGGGGTGCACGCCCGCTCCGCGGTGGGCGTCGCGGTCCTGCCGCTCGACTCGCCGGTCGAGGTGGAGCTCGTTGCAGAGTTCCGCTGAGCCCCCGGGCGGCGCCCCCCGGCGGGGGCGGGCGCCGCAGGTGCGGTACTTCGAGGTCCCGGAGCGCCAGCGCGGGGCCGCCGAGGCCTGGGTGGAGCGCGGCTCCGGCATTCCCGGCAGCACACCGACACCGGCCTCGGCGGTGGTGTTCGTCCGCGACGGGGAGCACGGCGTGGAGACGTACCTCACCTACCGGCCGGGCAACTCGCCGCTCGGCACCGTGGGCTTCCCCGGCGGGCCCGTGGAGGCCCACGACGACGAGCCCCTGGACTGGACCGGCCCCGCGCCCACGGAGTGGGCGCGCCGGCTGGGCATGGACGGGGACGTCAGCCGCGCCCGGCGCGCCGTGGTCGCCGCGGCGCGCCACGCGTTCGAGGAGGCCGGCGTGCTGCTGGCCGGCGCGGACCCGATGAGCACGGTGGAGTCCGCGGAGGGCGCGGAGTGGATGAGCTCGCGCGAGGCGCTGGCGGTCGGGGACGTGTCCCTGGCCCAGGTGCTCGGACGCCGCCGGCTCGTGCTGCGCACGGACCTGCTGCGGCCCCTGGCGCACTGGGTCACCTCGGACTTCGCCCACCGCCGCTACGACATCCACTACTTCACCGCGGTGGTCCCCGACGGACAGGTCCCCGTCCCGCTCCAGTCCAAGGGCGTCTGGGGCCGGTGGGTGGAGGCCGCCGAGGTCGTCTCGGACCCGGTGGGCAGCCGGCTCGGGGACCTGGTGGGCCAGGAGGACACCGTGGGCCGCTCGGTCGGGGACCTGTCCTCACCGGGGGTCCAGTGCGTGCTGGAGTCGGTCGCCGAGTGCTCCTCGGCCATCGCCTTCCTCGCCCGGAAGCGGCCCGTCGTCACCCGCAACCCGGTGCTCGAGGTCCGGGACGGCCGCCCGGTGCTGCGCCTCGACTGGTCGTGAGCCGCCGGCCCGATCGCCGGGAACGGACACGGCCCGGTCACCCGCGAGGGTGACCGGGCCGTGTCCGTCCGGGCGGGCTCAGCGGCTGCGCTGCTTGAGCCGCTGCAGGTCCAGGATCACCACGGCGCGGGCCTCCAGCCGGATCCAGCCGCGCTGGACGAACTCGGCCAGCGCCTTGTTGACGGTCTCCCGGGAGGCGCCCACGAGCTGGGCCAGCTCCTCCTGCGTCAGCTCGTGCGCCACGAGGATGCCGTCCGTGGCGGGGCGGCCGAAGCGGTCGGCCAGGTCCAGGAGGGCCTTGGCCACGCGGCCGGGCACGTCCGAGAAGACGAGGTCGGCGAGGCTCTCGTTGGTGCGCCGCAGCCGGCGGGCGAGGGCCTGGAGCAGCTGCGCGGACACGTCCGGGGAACGCTCGATGACCTTCTTGAGGTTCTCGTGCTTGAGCCCGGCCAGGCGCGTCTCGGACACGGCGGTGGCGGACGTGGAGCGCGGGCTCGGGTCGAACAGGGCCATCTCGCCGAACAGCTCGCCCGGGCCCATGATGGCCACGAGGCTCTCGCGTCCGTCCGCGGCGGTCCGCCCGAGCTTGATCTTGCCCGAGACGATGAAGTACAGCTGGTCGCCCGGATCGCCCTCGTGGAAGAGCGTGGAGCCGCGCGAGAGGTCGACCTCGGTGAGCTCCTCGGTCAGGGCGGCGAACGCCTGGTCGTCCAGGGACGCGAACAGGGGCGCGCGGCGGAGGACGTCGATATCCATGGTTCTCCTCAGAGTAACGCCGCCGTCGAGCCGTGGCCCGCGGCGGCCGATGTCAGCGGGGGTCGCCCGCACCTGCGTGTGAGCGACCTAACGTACCTGACGTTCACTGTAGTGTCTCCGGCGCGCGATTCCCAAGGACGGGCGTGGCGGGCCGGGGCCGGGGACGGACGAGCCCTACGAATCTCACAGCCGGGGTCCCTATGCTGGTGGCTCGCTCCCGGGCCCCGGCCCCCAGAACACCCCGAACACCCAGAGGAACCCGATGTCTCCGTCCTTCAACCTGCTCGACGGCCTGCTGGTCGTGGTGCTGCTGGGCTATCTCTTCTACGGGTTCAGCCGCGGGTTCTTCAACTCACTGTTCTCGCTGGCCGGCCTCGTGCTGGGGGCCGTGGCGGCGTTCACCGCCGCGCCGTGGGTCAGCGCGCAGGTCGACGCCCAGTACCGGGTGGGCGCCGTGCTGGCCACGGTGCTCGTGCTGCTGATCGCGGGCCAGATGCTCGGCGGGATGCTCGGCCGCGCCCTGTCCGCGGTGACGGAGCGGATGCGCCTGGGGCTGCTGAACCGGATCGCCGGGGCGGCCCTGGACGTGGCCGTGGCGGCGCTGGTGCTCTCGCTGCTCGCCTCGCTCGTGGGCCAGCTCGGCATCCCCTCGGTGTCCCAGCAGGTCGCCTCCTCCGCGGTGCTGCGCACGATCGACGAGCGCACCCCCGCCCCGGTCCGCGAGGTGGTGACCGAGGCGCGGGACGCCGTGGGCGGGGCCACCGGCATCCGGCAGCTGGACGCCCTGCTGTTCCCGGCCGCGGAGGCCCCCGCGGCCGGCGCGGCGACACCGGCGCAGGAGCAGGCCGGTGAGTCCGTGCTGAAGGTGTACGGCACCGCGGACGAGTGCCGGCAGAACCAGACCGGCTCCGGCTTCGCGACGGCCCCCGGTCAGGTGGTGACCAACGCCCACGTCGTCGCCGGGGTCACCGAGCCCGTCGTGCAGACCCGGGACGGGCGGGTGCACACCGCCTCGGTCGTGCACTACGACCCGGACGCGGACCTCGCCGTGCTCTCCGCCCCGGGCCTGCAGGTGCCGGGCCTGGCACTCGGGCAGGACCCCGCGCCGGGGGACCTCGTCGCGTTCATGGGCTACCCCCTGGGCGGGCCCTTCGCCGTCGGGCCCGCCACCGTGCAGGGCGCCGCCCTGGCCCCGGTGCCCGGCGACGGCGCCGCCCCCGCGACCATGGAGATCATCCAGCTGGCCGGTGAGGTGCAGCAGGGCAACTCGGGCGGTCCGCTGGTGGCCCAGGACGGGACGGTGGTCGGGGTGGTCTTCGCCAAGGCCCTCGAGGGGCAGGTCGGCTACGCCCTCACCCTGGCCGAGCTGCGCGGCGCCCTGGACCAGGCCGCGGGCCGGACCGAGGCGCTCGTGCCGGGCACGTGCGCGGCGTGAGGGATCAGCCCTCCAGGGTGCGCAGCAGGTGCTCGACGGCCAGCTCGTAGCCGAGGGCGCCCGCACCGGCGATCACCACGTCCGCCTGCAGGGACACGTAGGAGGTGTGCCGGAACGGCTCGCGCCGGTGCACGTTGGACAGGTGCACCTCGACCACGGGCAGCTCCGCCGCCTCGAGCGCGTCGTGGATCGCGACCGAGGTGTGGGTGTACGCCGCGGGGTTGATGACGATGGCCGCGCCCGCGGTCCGGGCCTCGTGGATCTGGTCCACCAGGACGCCCTCGTGGTTGGTCTGGCGGAACTCCACCTCCCACCCGCCGGCCGCGGCCCGGGCGCGCACGTTCTGCTCCACGTCGGCGAGCGTCGTGGTGCCGTACACCTCCGGGCGCCGGGTGCCGAGCAGGTTGAGGTTCGGGCCGTTGAGGACGTAGATCGGTCTGCGCGTGGTGGTCATGCCCCGCATCCTCTCACCCCCGGCGCACCGGTCCCCGGACGTGGCGGCGCCCCCTCGCGCGGCAGGGGCGAGGGGGCGCCGCGGTCCGGTGCGGGAGTCCCGGGCGGGACTACTTGGCCAGCGAGTCCACGATCTGCTGCATCACCGTCTGGTCCGCGAGCGTCGAGACGTCGCCGACCTCCCGGTCCTCGGCGACGTCCTTGAGCAGGCGGCGCATGATCTTCCCGGAGCGGGTCTTCGGCAGCTCGGGCACGATCAGGACCTTCTTCGGCTTGGCGATCGGGGAGATCTCCTTGCCACGTGGGCGCGCATCTCCTCGGCGAGCTCCGCCTTGTCCCGGCCCTCGGCGTCGGCCTGGTCGGAGAGGATCACGAAGGCGATCACGGCCTGCCCGGTGGTCTCGTCCGTGGCGCCCACCACCGCGGCCTCCGCCACGGAGGGGTGGGAGACGAGCGCGGACTCGATCTCCGGGGTGGAGAGGCGGTGCCCGGAGACGTTCATCACGTCGTCCACCCGGCCCAGGATCCAGACGTCCCCGTCCTCGTCGCGCTTGGCGCCGTCACCGGCGAAGTACATGTCCCCGAACCGGGACCAGTAGGTGTCCACGTAGCGGTCGTCGTCGCCCCAGATGGTGCGCAGCATCGACGGCCACGGCTCGCGCAGCACCAGGAACCCGGAGGTCCCGTCGGGCACCGGCTGCCCGTTGTCGTCCACGACGTCCACCTTGATGCCGGGCATGGGCACCTGCGCCGAGCCCGGCTTGGCCACGGTCACGCCGGGCAGCTGGGAGATCATGATGGCGCCGGTCTCGGTCTGCCACCAGGTGTCCACGATCGGGCAGCGCCCGCCGCCGATGACCCGGTGGAACCAGGTCCACGCCTCCGGGTTGATGGCCTCGCCCACGGTGCCGAGCACGCGCAGCGACGAGAGGTCGTACTCGCCCGGGATCTCCTCGCCCCACTTCATCATGGTGCGGATCGCGGTGGGGGAGGTGTACATGATGGTCACCCCGTACTTCTGCACGATCTCCCAGAACCTGCCGCGGTGCGGGGAGTCCGGGGTGCCCTCGTAGATGACCTGGGTGGAGCCGTTGACCAGGGGCGCGTAGGCCACGTAGGAGTGGCCGGTGACCCACCCGACGTCGGCGGTGCACCAGTAGACGTCGGTCTCCGGCTTGAGGTCGAAGACGTACTTGTGCGTGAACGCGCCCTGGGTGAGGTAGCCGCCCGTGGTGTGCATGATGCCCTTGGGCTTGCCGGTGGTGCCCGAGGTGTAGAGCACGAACAGCGGGTCCTCGGCGCCCTGCTCGGCCGGGGTGTGCTCGGTCGAGGCCGAGCCGACGGCGTCGTGCCACCACACGTCCCGGCCCTCGGTCATCTCGACCTCGGCCTCGTTGCGGCGCACCACGAGGACGTGCTCCACGGAGGACGCGCCCTGGGAGAGGGCCTCGTCGACGGCGGGCTTGAGCATGGAGGGCTTGCCGCGGCGGAAGGAACCGTCCGCGGTGACCACCAGCTTCGCCTGCCCGTCCTCGACGCGGGAGCGCAGCGCGTCCGCGGAGAAGCCACCGAAGACCACGGAGTGGATCGCGCCGATCCGCGCGCAGGCCAGCATCGAGATGACGGCCTCGGCGATCATCGGCAGGTACAGGGCCACGCGGTCGCCCTTGACCACACCCAGGCCCTGCATCGCGTTGGCGGCCTTCGACACCTCGTCCTTGAGCTGCGCGTAGGTGTAGCTGCGGCTGTCGCCCGGCTCGCCCTCGAAGTGGATGGCCACGCGGTCCCCGTTGCCGGCCTCCACGTGCCGGTCCACGGCGTTGTAGCAGGCGTTGAGGGTGCCGTCCTGGAACCACTTGGCGAACGGCGGGTTGGACCAGTCGAGGACCTCGGTGAAGTCCTTGTTCCAGGTCAGCAGCTCGCGGGCCTGACGGGCCCAGAAATCGACGCCCTCGGCCTCCGCCTGGTCGTAGAGCTCGGCGCCGGCGTTGGCCTGGGCGGTGAACTCCGGGCTGGGGGCAAAGGTCTGGGTCTCGGCGGGCGTGGTGTCCGAAGCCATCTGGTCTTCCCTTCTCGTGGCGCACCCCGCACGGACCCCCGGTGCCCCCGGACGCCCGTGTCGCGGCTCACATGGTGTCAGAGTCACCCTAGACGATCGCCCCACCCGGTTCCACAGACGCCCCGCCGTGAGGAGTCACGGAACCGGGCCCCCGGAGCGGCCTAGAATCGAGGGATGGTCCCATCCGCCGTGCCGCCGCCACCTGCGCCTCGTGGACCCCGCGAAGGCGCGGGCCGGCGCGGCGCGCCGCCGCCGCACCGGGACGCCGGAATCACCGCTGTCGCTCAAGCGCCGGGCCCGGCGGATCAACGCGGTCCTCGCCGAGGCCTACCCCTACGCGGTCGCCGAACTGGACTTCCGCTCGCCCTACGAGCTGCTCGTGGCCACGGTGCTCTCCGCGCAGACCACGGACGTGCGCGTGAACGCGACCACGCCCCGGCTGTTCGCCGCCTGTCCGACGCCGCGGGCGCTCGCCGAGGCGGACGAGGCCGAGGTCCAGGAGATCGTGCGGCCGCTGGGCTTCTACCGGGCCAAGACCCGGGCGATCCAGGCCCTGGCGCAGAAGATCGTGGACGACCACGACGGTGAGGTGCCCGGCCGGCTGGAGGACCTGGTCACCCTGCCCGGCGTGGGCCGCAAGACCGCCAACGTGGTGCTGGGCAACGCCTTCGGGGTGCCCGGGATCACCGTGGACACCCACTTCGGCCGGCTGGCCCGCCGCTTCGGCTGGACGGCCGAGGAGGACCCGGTCAAGGTGGAGCGCGACGTCGCGGCGCTGTTCGAGCCGCGCGACTGGACGGACCTGTCCCAGCGCCTCGTCTACCACGGGCGCCGCATCTGCCACTCCCGCCGCCCGGCGTGCGGGGTGTGCCCCGTCGCGGACCTGTGCCCGTCCTACGGCGAGGGCCCCACGGACACCGCCGAGGCGGCGTCGCTGCTCAAGTACGAGTTCGCCCCCGGCCGGGAGGAGCTGCTGGGGCAGTTCCTCGCCGGCCGCACCCGGGCCGAGCTGCAGGCCGACGGCTGGTCGCTGAGCTCGTGAGCGCCGCCGAGGACGTCGGGGGAGCACCGCGGGGCCACGCCTACCGGGACCTGCTGCGGGTGGCTCGCAACGGCCACAGCCTGCGGATGGAGGACCGTGAGCCGTGGCGGATCGGGCGCATCGACGAGAACTACCGGCGCTCCGCGGTGCTCATCCTCTTCGGGGCGCTCGACGACCTTCCCTCCCGCAGCCGCGCGCACGCGGAGGGGGTGGGACGCGACCTGGACGTCCTGCTCGTCCAGCGCGCCGCGACCCTGCGCTCCCACCCGGGACAGGTCGCCTTCCCCGGCGGCCGCCTCGACCCCGAGGACGGGGACCCGCACGAACTGGTCCCCGTGCCCGGCGGCCGGGTGAGCGGCGCCCACGTGCGCGCCGCCCTGCGCGAGGCCGAGGAGGAGACGGGGCTGGACCCGCGGGGCGTGGAGGTGCTCGGCGCCCTCGCCCCGGTGCCGCTGCCGGTCTCCAACCACCTCGTCACCCCGGTGCTCGGCTGGTGGCAGGACGTCTCGCCCGTGGACGTCGTCGACCACGCCGAGTCCTCCCTGGTCTTCCGCGTGCCGGTCCTGGACCTGATCGACCCGGCCAACCGGCACTACGCAGCGGTGACGCGCGGCCGGCAGACCTACCGCTCGCCGGCCTTCGCGGTGCCCGTGGCCGGCACCGACGCCCGGGTGACCGTCTGGGGGTTCACCGGCGTGCTCCTGGACCGGGTGCTCACCGCCCTCGGCTGGGCCGTGCCGTGGGACACCGACCGGGTCCTGCCGGCACCGCTCTAGCAGGTCCCGGGGACATCGCGCACCTCCGGGCGCAACATTGCCGGAGCGCAGGCAAGCCGACTTACGATGCCAGGGTCCCCCCTGCCCACGACCCCCGAGGAGGCTCCCGGTGGCCTCGCCCCGACCCGGCGCCGACCGGCCGCGGCTCGCCGAGCAGCTCAGCGCCGCCCGCCGCCGCCGCGGCCTGTCGGTGCGCGCGCTCGCCGCGGCCTGCCGCCTGCCCGCCAGCACCATCCAGGGCTGGCTCAGCGGGGCGCACCTGCCCGGCCCGGCCCTGCGCGAGGAGTTCACGGCCCTCCTGGACGCCCTCGGCCTCACCGAGGAGCGCCCGGCGGAGCAGTGGTGGGAGGACGTCAACCGCTCCCGCACGCCCGTCCAGCCCGCGACCACCCCGTACGTGGGCCTGCGCTCCTACCGCGCCGAGGACGAGGCGCACTTCTTCGGGCGGACCGCGGAGGTCGCCGAGCTCGGGGAGCGGGTGACCCGGCTGGCCGGTGCCGACGGGGCCCGCATCCTCGCCGTCGTGGCCGCCTCGGGCGCGGGCAAGTCCTCCCTGCTGGGGGCCGGCCTGCTCGGCCGGCTGCGCGCCGAGGGCCAGCCGCTGCACGGGTGGAGCGCCCTGGCCACCACACCGGGCCTGGACCCCGAGCGCCGGCTCGACGACGCGGTGGAGGCCGGCCCGGACCTGCTCGTCGTCGACCAGCTGGAGGAGCTGTGGACCGGCACCCGGGACGCCGAGCAGCCCGGGCGGTTCCTGGACCGGCTCGCCGCCGCGAGCCGGGACCGGGTGGTCGTGGTGGGCCTGCGCGCGGACTTCTTCGGCAAGGCCAGCAGCCACGCCGAGCTGCGCGCCGCCCTGGAGCGCCCCGTGCTGCTCGGCGCGCTGACCCGCGAGCAGCTGCAGCAGATCGTCGTCGGCCCCGCCGAGGCCGTCGGCGCCCGTGTCTCCCCGGACCTGGTCGAGGTGATCCTGCGCGACGTGGCCCCCCGCGGCGCGGAGATCGGGGTGGGGCTGCTGCCCCTGCTCTCCCAGGCCCTGCTCGGCACGTGGGAGCACGCCCGCACCCGCGAGCTCACCGTGGCCGACTACCACGCCGCGGGCGGCATCACGGAGGCCGTGGACCGCCGGGCCGAGGAGGTCTACGCCGCGCTGGAGCCCGGTGAGCGGGACCTCGCCCGGGCCATCTTCCTGCGCCTGGTGCGCGTGGTGGGCACCGGCTCCTCCGCCGCCGTGGTGCGCACCCCGGTCCCGCGCGAGGAGCTGCCCGAGGGCGGTCCCGCCGTGGTGGAGCACTTCGCCCGCGCCCGGCTGCTGACCGTGGACCGGGACGAGGTCCAGCTCAGCCACGAGTCCCTGCTCGACCACTGGTCCCGGCTCAGCCGCTGGATCGAGGACGGCCGGCGCGACCTCTACGTCCGGCAGCAGCTGCAGCGGGCCACCCAGATGTGGCTGGCCAACGACCGCGATCCCCTCGCGCTGATCCCGCTGGGCCAGCTGGCCTCCTTCCGGGACTGGACCGGGGACCCGCAGCAGCAGGTGCTGCTCAGCCCGGCCGAGTGCGAGTACCTGGCGGAGAGCGAACGGCACTACGACGACGCCCTCGAGCGGCAGAAGCGCACGGCCCGGGAGATCGAGCGGCGCGGCCACGTGGCGCTCGTCCTGCTGGCCCTGGCGGTCTGCGCGGCCGTGGTCGCGGGCGCCCTGGGCATCCGGGCGGAGCGCTTCCAGGTCGACGCGGAGACGGCCCGTGACCAGGCCCTGTCCCGGCAGACGGCGCTGGAGGCCTCCCGCATCCGGGGGGAGTCGCCGAACCTGGCCGCCCAGCTCAGTCTCGCGGCGTACCGGATGTCGCCCACCCGGGAGGGCGTCTCCGCCCTCATCGACGCGACCGCGGTGAGCGCCCCGGAGCGCTGGCTGGGTCCGGACGGCGCGTCCCGGCTCGCGGCGCTGGACGACGGCTCGGTGGTGGCGCGCGCCGCCGGGGACGGCCGGCTGTCCGTGTGGTGGGACTTCGAGAGCCTGGTCGAGGACCGGGAGGACGTCGTGGTCCTCGACGACGCGGAGCGGGGCCTGGCCGACGTCGACCTCGTGGAGCGGGACGGCAGGGTGCTCGCGGCGGTCGCCGGGACCGGCCACGTCAGCCTGTGGGACGTCACCGAGCGGCCCGTGCGGCGGATCGCCGGCCTGGAGGTGGACACCGGGACCCCGTTCAACGCGGTGGTGTTCTCGCCCGGCGGGCGGCAGCTGCTGGCCGGCGGCCGGGGCGAGGTGCTGCGCTGGTCGCTCGAGGACCCCGGGTCCCCGCGGGCGCTGCCGCGGCTGCCCCTGGGCGAGGACGCCGACGTCCTCGCCGTCGCCGCGGCCGCCGACGGCACCGTCTACGCCGGCGGGAGCTCCGCGGGCCTCGTCCGGTACGCCACCGACGGCCGGGACGCCGAGCGCCTCGACCCGGTGCCCACGGGCCGGACCGTCCGGTCCCTGGCCCTCGACGACGACGGCGCCCGCCTGGCCGTGGGGCTGAGCGCCCGCGAGCTGCGGCTCTACGACGTCGAGGGCGAGCGTCTGGCCGAGGCCGGGACCGTCCGCGACTTCGGCAGCTGGGTCAGCGACGTCAGCTTCTCCCCGGACGGGGAGCAGATCGTGGCCGCGAGCTTCGACCAGAACGCCTACGTGCACCGGCTGCCCGATCTCGCGCGCGTGGAGGTGTTCCCCACGGCGGCCCGGGTGACGGGGGCGCTGCGGGTGGGCGAGCGGCTGATCACCGCCTCCCAGGACGGCACCACCCGCTCGTGGGACCTGGAGGGCCCGGTGATCCACCGCCGCGGGGAGCCGGTGTACCAGCTCTCCGCCGACCGCTCGGCCACGGTGCTCAGCGCCGTGGGCATCGGCGCGGGCGTCGTCTCCCTGTTCGACCTCACCGGGGAGGTGCCCGTGCCGCTGCCGTCGCCGGAGGCCCCGCCCGGGAAGACCCTCTGGTACGCGGGCGCCGTGGCCCCCGACGCCTCGTTCGTGGCCGGCGGCACCGAGGACGGGGACGTCCTGGCCTGGCCCCTCGAGGACGGGCGCCCGCAGGAGCCGGCGCGGGCCGCGGCCCTGGACGTGGGGGTCACGGGCGCCGACGTGACGGCGGACGGCTCCACGATCGCGGCGTGGTCCGAGGTCGGCACCGAGGTCGCCCTCCTGCGCCGTGACGCCGGCGGAGGAGTCCGGCGCGTGTCCACGATCCCGGTGGCCGGGACGGAGGCGGCGCGGTTCAACGCCTCGGGGACGGTGCTCGCGGCGGCGGACGACTCGAGGCACGTGCAGCTGTGGGACGTCTCCGACCCCGCCGCGCCCCGCCGGACCGCGGAGCTCACCCTGGACTCGGTCGTGACCTCGGCCGTGTTCTCCCCGGTGGCCGACGTCCTGGCCGTGGGGACCGAGGGCGGGCGGGTGCGTCTCTGGGACGTCGCGGACCCGTCCGAGCCCCACCCCCTGGGCGAGACCTCCGACGCCCTGTCCTCGGTCAAGGGACTGCAGTTCTCCCCGGACGGCACCCTGCTGGCGGGCGCCTCGGGGGACAAGTTCGTGTGGATCTGGAAGGTCGGCGCCGCGGACCTGAGCGTCTACGCGGCCCTGTCCGCCTCCGGGGACCGGATGAACGACGTGCGCTTCGTCGGCGACCAGCTGATCGCCACCGGCGACGACGGCGTGGTGCGCAGCTGGCTGGTGCAGGCGGAGGACGCGGTCAGCGCGGTCTGCGCGGCCCGCGGGGACCGGATCACCGAGGACGAGTGGAGCCGGCACGTGACGGGAGCCCCGTACCGGGACCTGTGCTGAGCCCGGCGCCGGCGGCCGTTCCCGTCCGGGGCCCTGTGCCGGGGGCCGCGCCGAGCGCTGCGCCCCGGCCGGTGCCGGGCCCCGAGCCGGGCCCGGGGCGGGGCCGGCGGGCCGCTCACTTGGCGTCCGCGTAGGACTCCACCACGGCCACGCTGACGGGGAACTCCACCGGGATCCGGCCGAACACCATCCGCCCCGCCTGCTCGGCGCATCCCCGGACCAGCTCGGCCGCGCGCTCGGCCTCCTCCCGGGCGCAGTGCAGCACGATCTCGTCGTGCAGGAAGAAGACGAGCTCGGCGTCGATCCCCTCCCGCACGAGGGCGGAACGGATGGCGCCCATCCAGCACATCGCCCACTCCGCCGCGGTGCCCTGCACCACGAAGTTACGGGTGAACCGGCCCTGGCCGCGGGCCATCGCCCCGGCGCGCCGCTCGGCCTCCGCCGTCGCGGTGTCGCGCTGGGCCGCGTCCCAGTCCGGCCCCGGCCGGGGCGACCAGCGGCCCAGGTGCGTGCACACCTGCCCGCCGGTCTCCCCGACGCGGGCCGCCCGCTCGACGTAGTCCACGGCCCGCGGGAACATCCGGGCCAGGTGCGGCATGAGCCGCCCGGACTGCCCGGTGGTGGCCCCGTACATGGCGCCCAGCATGGCCACCTTCGCCTGCGGGCGCTCGGTCAGCTCCGATCCGCGCTCCTCGCCCAGGTCCGCGATGGCCTGGTACAGGTCACGGCCGTGGGAGGCGGCGGCCAGGGCGTCGTCGTGGGCGAGGGCCGCGAGGACGCGCGGCTCCAGCTGGGCGGCGTCGGCGACGACCAGCACCCGTCCCGGGTCCGCCCGCACGGCGTCCCGCACCACGTGCGGGATCTGCAGGGCGCCGCCGCCGCGGGCCGACCACCGTCCGGTGACCACGCCGCCCACCACGTACTCGGGCCGGAAGCGGCCCTCCCGCACCCAGCTGTCCAGCCAGTGCCACCCGTTGGCGCTGAGCAGCCGGGCCTGCTTCTTGTGCTCCAGGATCGGCTCGATCAGCGCCTGGCGCCGCGCGGCCAGGTCGGGCACGGCCCGGGCCCACTCGACGAGCTCCCACTGCCGGGTGCTGGTCACGTCGATGCCCGCCGCGCGCATGGCCTTGAGCAGCTCCTGCGGGGAGTCCGGGTTCAGCCCGGGGGCGTGCAGCACCTCCCGCAGCCGCCGGACGGTCCGCTCCATCCGCTCGGGCCGCTCCCCGGGGGCCGGCTCGGGCCCGAGCGCGTCCTCCAGCAGGGCGCGGTGGACGTCCTCGCGCCAGGGCACCCCGGCATGCTGCATCTCCGCGGCGATCAGCGCCCCCTGGGACTCCGCCGCCAGCAGGAGGGTCAGCCGGCGGGGGTCCGCCGCGCCGGCCACGGCGGCGAGCTGGGCCAGCAGCTCGCCCACGAGCTCGTCCACCCCCGGCCCGGCGGCGCGCGGCAGCTCGAACAGGCTCGACTGGTCCTGCGCCGGCCGCGGGGGCGGGAGCAGGCCGGGCGCCTCGTCCTCCGGCAGCGCCGGCAGGACGGGGGCGTAGGGGAGGGGGCCCTGCGCCCCGGAGCCGTGC
The DNA here is from genome assembly GCF_001942375.1 of Kocuria sp. CNJ-770. Taxonomy (NCBI): domain Bacteria; kingdom Bacillati; phylum Actinomycetota; class Actinomycetes; order Micrococcales; family Micrococcaceae; genus Kocuria; species Kocuria sp. CNJ-770. The sequence goes on along the minus strand of NZ_MKJW01000122.1, from coordinate 59,878 downwards.
GCGGTCGCGGCCGTGGCGAGGATCGCCTGGCACAGCCGCAGGTCGTGGCACCGTTCGACGCGCGCTCCCGCGGCCAGCAGCTCGGGATAGAGCGCTCCGGTGCGCTCCCACGCCCAGCGCGGGGCGGTGTCGCCGGCCCGGCGGGCGGCCTCCTCGCGCGCGGCGACGAACGCGGCCAGCTCCCCGGCGGGCACGTCCACGGCGGCGCCGGCCACCCCATCGGACACCACCACGGCACGGTGCCCGGCCCGTCCCTCCTCCGCTGCTCCCACCACGATGTGCATCCGGCCATTGTCCTGCACGGGTCCGTCACCGTAGGCCGGTGCCCGGACTGCACACGCGCCCGCGCCGCGCCGTGCCCGGCAGCCCGTCCACACGGCCCGCCCGGCCGGTCCGGGTCCGGCCGCCCGGACCGAGAGTGGGGCCATGAGCACCGCCGCCCACCGCCCCGCCCCGGCCCGGACCCCGGGCGTCCCCGCCGCCCGGGTCCGCACGGTCCGCCTCGTCAGCGACGACCCCGGCCTGCGCGCCACGGTCGGGCGCGTCTGCGCCGCAGCCGGCGCCGAGCTGCTGGCCGAGCCCGCCGGCCCCACCTCCTCCACGCGGGCGCCGCTCGCCGACACCGAGCTGGTGGACGTGCACCACGCGGTGCGGGGCCGGGTCCGGCCGGGCACCGTGCTGGTGGGCCGGCCCGAGGACACCGGGCTGTGGGACCGGGCCGCCGAGCTCGGCGGCTGCACCGTCGCGGTGCTGCCGGACGCCGCCGGCTGGCTCGCCGACCTGCTCTGCGCGAGGAGCACGGGCGGACCCGGCCCCGGCGGGACGGGGCACGTCGTGGGCGTCCTGGGTGCGGTGGGCGGGGCGGGCGCCTCCACGCTGGCGTGCTGGCTCGCGGACCGGGCCGCCCAGGAGGAGCGCACGGCCGTGCTGGTGGACGCGGACCGCGAGGGCTGCGGCATCGACGTCCTGCTGGGCCTCGAGGACCGGGACGGGCTGCGCTGGCCGGACCTGCAGCGCATCGCCGGGACCGTGCACGCGGAGCAGCTGTGGCCGGCCCTCGCCCGTGCCGGCCGGCTGCGGTGGCTCTCCTGGGACCGCTCCCGCCCGGACGGCGCGCCCGCGCCCTACGCGCCCGTGCTGGAGGCCCTGCGCCGGGCCGCGGAGCTCGTCGTCGTGGACCTCGGCCGGGCCGGCCCGGCGGCGGCGGACACGGCCGTCCTGTGCGACGAGGTCCTCGTGCCGGCGCCCCGCACGGTGCGCGGCATGCTGGCCGCCCGGTGGGCCGCGGACCTGCTGGCCGGCGTCCCGGCCCGCCTGGTGCCGGCCGGGCTCAACGTGGCCGACGTGGACGACGCCCTCGCCGCCGCCGCGACCGGCCTGCCGGTCGCGGGGTCCGTGCGCTTCTGCGGCGGGGTGCCCGAGGCCGCCGAGACGGGCCGCCTCCTCGAGGCCGGCCGCTCCCGCCGGCTCGGCCGGGACGTGGCCGGGCTGCTCTCGGCCGTGGGAGCGCTGCGGTGAGCGCCTCCCCGCCCGAGCTGCCGGACGCGCTGCTGGAGGACGTGCGGGACCGGCTGCTGTCCGCCCCGGGCCCCGTCACCGACGCCGACATCGCCGAGGCCGTGCGCGCCGGCGGCCGCGTGCTGGGCGCGGCCGGCACGCTGCACGCGGTCCAGGTGGTGCGGGCCGAGCTCACCGGGCTCGGCCCGCTGGAGCCCTTGCTGCCGCACCGGGGACTCACCGACGTCTACGTCAACGGGCCCGACCAGGTGTGGCTGGAGACCGAGGCCGGGGTGCGGCGGGTCGCGTCCCCGTTCCGCTCGGACGCCGAGGTGCGAGCCCTGGCGGTGCGGCTGGTGACCGCCGCCGGTCGCCGGCTCGACGCCGCCCACCCGTGCGCCGACGTCCAGACCGCCGGCGGGTACCGGGTGCACGCCGTCCTGCCGCCCGTCTCCACCGGAGGGACCCTGCTCTCCGTGCGCTTCCGGACCCACCGGCCCCTGTCCCTGCAGGACCTCGTGGACGTGGGCACCGTCCACCCGGACACGGCCGAGCTGCTCGCCGGGGCGGTGCAGTCCGGGGCGAACTTCCTGGTCAGCGGGGCGACCGGAGCCGGGAAGACCACCGTGCTCAACGCCCTGCTGTCCCGGTCGCCGCAGCACGAGCGGATCGTGCTGATCGAGGACGCCGCCGAGCTGCGCCCCGAGCATCCCCACGTGGTCGGGCTCCAGGCCCGGCACGCCAACGCCGAGGGCGCGGGAGGCATCGACCTGGCCGAGCTCGTCCGCCAGGCGCTGCGGATGCGCCCGGACCGGCTCGTGGTGGGGGAGTGCCGCGGGGCCGAGGTGCGCGAGCTCCTCACCGCGCTCAACACCGGGCACACGGGAGCGGGCACGGTCCACGCGAACTCCGCCGAGGCGCTGCCCGCCCGGCTCGCGGCCCTGGGCGCGCTCGCCGGGATGAGCCGGGAGGCGGTCACGCTGCAGGCCGTGAGCGCCCTGGACCTGGTCATCCACGTCGCCCGTGCGGGCGGGCACCGCGAGGTCCGCGCGGTCTCCCTGCTCGAGGAGCGCGCCGGAGCCCTCGCCACGGTGCCCGCCGCCGTCCAGGCCGACGGGCGGCTGCGCCGCGGACCGGGCTGGGAGGGACTGTGCGCCCTGCTGGACCGGTCCCTCGCCGCGGCACCGGCCACCGCGCGGAGCACCCCGTGAACGCGCTGCTGGTCCTCGCCCTGTGCCTGGCCGGCTGCTCCGCCGCCCTGCTGGGCGGACCGCTCCACCGGGTCCGGGCGGCCGCACGGCGGGACCCCGGCAGGAAGCGGATGACGGCATGGCGGTCCCGTCTCTCCCGGGACGCCGCCGCGGAGTCGGCCGAGTGGGTCGCGCTGCTGCGCCGGCTGGCGGCGCTGCTGCAGGCGGGACGGTCGCCGGCGACGGCCTTCGAGGGCGCCCCCGGTGGAGCCGGCCACCGGTCCCGCACACCCACGGCCCGTCACCTGGAGCAGCTGTGCGCCGCCGTGGCGGCCGCCGCCCACCTGGGCCTGGGCACCGCGGACGCGCTCGCCGCCGTTCCCGCCCCGGCGCTCGGCCACCGGCCCCTGGAGCGGTGGGCGGCCTCGGCCACGGCCGAGCTGACGCTGTGCTGGGAGGTCTCCGAGCGCACCGGTGCACCGCTGGCCGAGCTACTCGGCGGGCTCGCCGACGCCCTCGAGGCCGAGCTGGACGCCGAGGCGGCCCGGAGCACCGCACTGGCGGGCCCCCGGTCGACCGTCCGGATCCTGTCCTGGCTGCCGGTGCTCGGGATCGCCCTGGGCATGCTGATGGGCATCGACCCGCTGCGCACCCTGTTCACCACGCCGTGGGGCGCGGCCGCGCTCGTCGCCGGCGCGGTCCTCACCGTCCTCGGCCGGGCGTGGACGCGAGCGCTGATCGGCCGGGCCGAGGCCGTGGGTGCGCGATGACGGCCCTGATCGCCGCCGCCGTGGGCCTGCTCCTGCTCGCGGCCGCGATCGTGGTGCTCCTGCCGTACCGGGCGCGCCTGACGGCGTGCTCGGGCCCGGCCACGGTGGGCCGCCGGGCTCCCGCGGCGCACGTCTCCGCCGGGGTCCTCGTGGAGCTGACCGCGGCCATGCTGGACGCCGGGCTGCCGCTCGGAGAGGCCGTGGCCGTGCTGGGCGGGAGCCGGGGACACGCGCCCGGCAGTGCCCTGGCCGGGGTGGGCGCCGGGCTGCGGCTGGGGCTGCCGTGGGCCACCGCCTGGGCCGCGGCCGGCGAGCTGCCGGCGCACCTGGAGGACTACCGCGAGGCCCTCGCGTTCACGGCGACCTCCGGGGCACCCTCGGCGCGGAGCCTGCGGTCCCAGGCCTCCCAGGTGCGCCGGGCCGCCTACCGGCGGGCCGAGCGCGCCGCGGAGGTGCTGTCCGTGCAGCTCGTGCTGCCGCTGGGGCTGTGCTCCCTGCCGGCCTTCGTCTGCTGGGGCGTGCTGCCGGTGGTGATGGGCCTCGTCCCGGAGGTGTTCCGATGACCCGCCGCGCCCGGAGCCGCGCGCCCCCGTCCGCGGGAGCCCGCTCCGCCCGCCGCACCGTCCACCGATCGAGGCGGATCAGGCCGCCTCCCTCCATCTGCTCCACTCATCCCGAAAGGACCCGTCATGTCCCAGCAGCAGCTCTCCCGGCCCCGGTTCTCCTCCCGCGAGGCGTTCCGGCGCCGCAGCTCCGTGGCACCCGATCTCGCGCGGGGCACCGGCCTCACACCGGCCGCCGGCGGAGCCGCCCGCCGTGGCGCCTCCGCCCCGCCCCGTCCGCTCCGGCGGGCGGAGGAGGCGGACCTCGGGGCGACCACGGTCGAGTACGCCATGGTGGTGCTCGCCGCCGCGGCCTTCGGCGGCGTCATGGCCGCGGTGCTCTCCTCCGGCCAGGTGCGCGAGCTCCTGACCGCGATCATCGAGAAGGCCCTCGGGGTCTGAGAACCGTGCCGCGTGGGATCCGCGGCGCCGGTCCCGGCGCCGCGGATCCCACGGTCCTCCCGTCCCGCGGTCCTCCCTCTCCCACGGTCCTTGGCTCCCCGTGATCCTCGGCGCCCCGCGGGGTGGGTGACCGTTCCCCGCGCCCGGAGCCGGCCGTCCTCTGCGCCCGGCCGTTCGCAGCCGTCCCGTCCACTCACCCACCGGCTCACCGGTTCCTCACAGCCTCAGCACCGGCTCATCACCGCCGCCCTCCGCCTGCCCACCGTTCGCTCACCGTCCCCGAGGAGACCGCCATGACCGCCGAACGCCCCCGTCCGTCGCCGCACACCGCGGGTCCCGACCGCGGGGCCGTCACCGCCGAGACGGCGGTCCTGCTGCCCGCGCTCGTGCTGCTCCTGGCCGTGCTGCTCGCCGCGGCCGCGGCCGGGATGACGCTGATCCGCTACGAGGAGGCCGCGCGGGCCTCGGCCCGGGCCGCAGCCCGCGGCGAGAGCTCCGCGACCGTCCGCTCGACCGCGCTGTCCGTGGCGGGCCGGGATGCCGCGGTGCACGTCGAGGCCGGCACCGGGACCTCCACGGTGGTCGTGGCCGGCCCCGCCCCCGGGCTCCTGGGCACCTGGGGCGGCTGGGAGCTGCGCGCCGAGGCCTCCGCCGAGACCGAGGGCGCCCGCACGGCCGGGGACCACGGTGGCTGACCCGGCAGCCCGCCCGGAGGTCCGCCCGGTACCGGCCGGCGGCGCACCGGCCGCCGACCGTGACCGTGACCGTGACGATGACCGTGGCAGCGGCACCGTGCACGCCCTGACGCTCTCCCTCGTGCTCGGCGTGCTCCTGGTCACGGTGCTGCTGCTGGCGCAGGCGGGCATCGCGACCCACCGGGCGGGCAAGGCCGCGGACCTCGCCGCGCTCGCCGCCGCGGACGTCGCCCGCGGTCTCGCGGCCGGTGAGCCGTGCGGCACCGCCGCCCGCGTCGCGCAGGCCAACGGCGCTCAGCTGGAGCTGTGCGAGCTGGTGGAGCCGGACCGGGTCGTCGTCGACGTGGGAACCGCGGTCGCGCTCGAGGGGCCGCTGGCCCGGTTCGGCGCGGCCCGCGGGGTCTCCCGGGCCGGTCCGCCCGGAGACCCGTGAGCGCTCAGGCGCCCGGGGCGTTGCGCAGCAGGGCGTCGATCAGTTTCACCGCGCCGTGCTTGTCCAGCGGGTTGTTGCGGTTGCCGCACTTGGGCGACTGCACGCAGGACGGGCAGCCGTGCTCGCACTCGCAGGAGGAGATCGCCTCACGGGTCGCGCGCAGCCACGCGACCGCGGTGTCGTAGCCGCGCTCCGCGAAGCCCGCGCCGCCGGGGTGCCCGTCGTAGACGAAGACCGTGGGCAGCTCGGTGTCGGCGTGCAGGGCGGTGGAGAGCCCGCCCACGTCCCACCGGTCGCACGACGCCACGAGCGGGAGCAGGCCGATGGCGGCGTGCTCGGCCGCGTGCAGGGAGCCGGGGACGTCCGGCTCCTCGATCCCGGCGCCGTTCAGCACCGGCCCGGGCACGGTGAACCACACGGACTTGGTGAACAGGTCCCGGGCGTCGAGCTCGAGAGGCTCCTCGCCGAGCACCTCGTTGGAGGTCACGGCCTTGCGCTGGAAGGAGACCACCTTCGTGGTGACCTGCACCTGGCCGAAGTGGACGGTCACCGGCCCCCACGTCTCCGAGCGCTCCTCCGCCACCACGGTGACCTGGGTGACGTCCCGGGCGGTCGTGTAGAAGTCCGGGTGCGCCCGGGTCACGGCCGCGTAGGAGTCCGCCTCGTTGAGCTCGTCGACGAGGTAGGTCCGCCCCTGGTGCACGTACACGGCCCCGGGGTGGGCCTGGTAATGGGACTGCGGGGCGTCCATGGTGCCCAGCACCGCGCCCGTGTCGGTCTCGATGATCCGGATCGGCCCGCCCCCGTCCGAGCGCAGGGAGACCATCCCGGCCGCGGACTGCGGGTGCGTCCAGAACCACCCGCTCGGCCGGCGGCGCAGGTGCCCGTTGGCCACCAGGGAGGAGAGCACCTCCGCCGCCGTGGGGCCGAACGCGCCGACCTCCTCGGCCCGCAGCGGCTGCTCGGCCGCCGCCGCGCACAGGTGCGGGGCCAGCACGTAGGGGTTCGAGGGGTCGAAGACGGTGGCCTCGACGTCCACGTCGAAGACGGCCTCCGGGTGGTTCACCAGATAGGTGTCGAGGGGGTCGTCGCCGGCCACGAACGCCGCCAGCGCCTCCTGCCCGGCCCGGCCCGCCCGGCCGATCTGCTGGAAGAAGGAGGCCCGGGTGCCGGGCCAGCCCGCCACCACCACGGCGTCCAGGCCCGCCACGTCGATGCCGAGCTCCAGGGCGGAGGTGCTGGCCACGCCGAGCAGCCGCCCGTCCCGCAGGGCCGCCTCCAGGGCACGGCGCTCCTCGGGCAGGAAACCGGAGCGGTAGGCCGCCACCCGGTGGGCCAGCGAGGGGTCGACCTCCTCGAGCTGGCGGTGCGCGATCTGGGCGATCGTCTCCGCGCCGCGCCGGGACTTGATGAAGGCGATCGTCCGGACCCGGTGCAGCACCAGGTCCGTGAGCATGTCGGCGGCCTCGGCCAGCGCGGTCCGGCGCACCGGGGCGTCGTTCTCGCCCACGCCGTCCGTCTGCTCGGGCTCCCAGAGCACCACGGTGACCGGCCCGTGCGGGGAGAAGTCCGTGGTCACCGGCGTCACCTCGGCCTCGGGCACGCCCACGAGCCGGGCGAAGGAGGCGTGCGGTTCGAACGAGGTGGCCGAGGCCCCGATGAAGACGGGGTCGGCGCCGTAGGCCCGGCAGATCCGGCGCAGCCGCCTCATGAGGTTGGCCACGTGCGAGCCGAAGACCCCGCGGTAGGAGTGCGCCTCGTCCACGACGACGTACCGGAGCCGGCGGAAGAACCGGGACCAGCGCGCGTGGTTGGGCAGCACCCCGTAGTGCAACATGTCGGGATTGCACAGCACCACGTCCGCGTGGTCCCGGACCCAGCGGCGCTCGGCCGGGTCGGTGTCGCCGTCGTAGGTGGCGGCGCGCAGGGTCGGCAGGCCCAGCGCCTCCAGCCCCTTGAGCTGGTCGGCCGCCAGGGCCTTGGTGGGCGAGAGGTACAGGGCCGTGGCCTCGTCCGGGTGGCGCACCATGCCGGGATGCGCGAGCGCGGCCAGCCGTCCCCGGTGCACGGCGTCGGCCACGGGCAGCTGGTAGGCCAGGGACTTGCCCGAGGCCGTGCCGGTGGCCACCACCACGTGCCGGGGGGCCAGCACGGCCTGGACCTGGTGCAGGTACGGCCGGTGCACGCCCAGCCGCTCGTAGGCCGCGACCACGTCCGGGTGCAGGTGCTCGGGCCACGGGGCCGTCACCGCGTCCCGGTCCGGCAGCTCCCGGACGTGACGCACCTGCTCCGGCGCGTCGCCGCGGCCGAGCAGAGGGATCAGGGAGGCGTGGTCGGAGGACGGCACCGGTTCATTGTGCCACCGCGGTCCCGGCGGCCCCACCCGTGTAGGGGCCGCCGGGGCCGCGGGACGCGCCGGCCGCGGACAGGACGGGCGACCCGGCTCCGGACCCGTTCCGTCAGTCCTGTCCGGCCGCGCCGTGGACCCGCCGGTGCACGCGCGCCTCCCAGGGGGCCAGGACGGTGACGTCCGCCGGAGCGGCGCTGCCGCCCCGGTTGCCGAGCAGCACCTCGGTGCCGGCCCATGCGGCGGCGTCCGGGAGGTCGGCGCGCAGCTCCTCGCCCGAGACGTTGGCCAGCACGAGCAGCTCGACGTCGCCCAGCCGCCGGGTGAAGGCGTAGACCTGCTCGTGCTCCGGGACCAGCATCGTGAAGTCGCCCAGGGCCACCGCCGGCTCGGTGCGGCGCAGCTCGATGAGCCGGCGGTAGTGGTGGAACACGGAGCCCGGATCCGCCCGGGCGGCGTCGGCGTTGACCACGTCGTGGTTCGGGTTGACCGGGATCCACGGGGTGCCGGTGGTGAACCCGGCGTGCTCCCCGGCGCTCCACTGCACCGGGGTGCGGGCGTTGTCCCGGCCCGTCCAGCGCAGGCCCTCCAGCACGGCGGCGGGGTCCGCCCCGGCGGCCACGGCGTGCCGGTAGTGGTTGACCGACTCGATGTCCCGGAAGTCCTCGATCGAGCCGAAGTCGGCGTTGGTCATGCCCAGCTCCTCGCCCTGGTAGACGTAGGGCGTGCCGCGGTGCAGGTGCAGCAGCGTGGCCAGGCACGTGGCGGAGGCCACCCGGTGCTCCGGGGAGTCGTCGCCGAAGCGGGAGACCACCCGGGGCTGGTCGTGGTTGTTCCAGTACAGGGAGTTCCAGCCCACCTCCTCCAGGCCCTCCTGCCACCGGCCCAGGGAGGCCTTCAGATCGGTCAGGCGCAGCGGCTTCGGGTCGAACTTGCCGCCGGGGCCGTGGTCGAGGTTGACGTGCTCGAACTGGAAGACCATGTCCACCTCGGCCCGGGCCGGGTCGGTGAACAGCACCGCCTCCTCCACCGTGACGCCGGGCATCTCGCCCACGGTCAGCAGCTGGGCGTCCCGGCCGGCGAAGACCTCCCGGTGCATCTCCTGGAGGAACTCGTGGATGCGCGGCCCGTTGGTGTAGGACGCCGAGCCGTCGCCGTAGGGCGTCCCCCCGACGGGCGGCCCGTCGTGCAGGTGCCCGTCGGCGGCGACGTCCTTGCTGATCATGTTGATCACGTCCATCCGGAAACCGTCCACCCCGCGGTCCAGCCACCAGCGCATCATGGCGTGCACGGCCCGGCGCACCTCGGGGTTCTCCCAGTTGAGGTCCGGCTGCTTGGCCGAGAACAGGTGCAGGTAGTACTCGCCGGAGGCTCGTCGAGCTCCCAGGCGGGCCCGGAGAAGATGCTCTGCCAGTTGGTCGGCTCCGCCCCGGGCGCCCCCGCCTCCATGCCGCGGCGGGGCGTGCGCCACCAGTACCAGTCCCGCTTGGGGGAGTCGGGGGAGGAGCGGGACTCCACGAACCAGGGGTGCTCGTCGGAGGTGTGGTTGACCACGAGGTCCATCACGAGCTTCATGCCGCGGGCGTGCACGGCCTCGAGCAGCTCGTCGAACTCCTCGAGCGTGCCGAAGGACGGGTCGACGTCCTGGTAGTCGCTGATGTCGTAGCCGTTGTCGTCCTGCGGGGAGCGGTAGATCGGCGACAGCCAGATCACGCCCACCCCCAGCGCCTCGAGGTGGTCCAGGTGGGCGAGGATCCCGCCCAGGTCGCCGATCCCGTCGCCGTTCGAGTCGGCGAACGAGCGGGGGTAGATCTGGTACACCACGGTGTCGGTCCACCACGCGGGGGCCGGGGCAGTGGCGAGGTCGTGCTGCTGGGGGCTGGTGGTCATTTGACGGCTCCTCGGGTCACGCCGGAGATGACCCACCGCTGGGCGAGGACGTACACCACGAGCAGTGGTGCCATCGCCATGAGGTAGGACGCGAACGCGACGGTGTAGTTGGTCTGGAACTGGGACTGGAAAACGTACTGCACGAGCGGCAGGGTCGCCTGCCCGGGGTCGGAGACGATGATGAGCGGGAGCAGGAAGTCGTTCCACGCCCACAGGCAGGTCAGGATCCCGACGGTGGCGTTCATGGGCGTGAGCAGGGGGAAGATCACCCGCCAGAAGACGCCCCACGTGCCGGCGCCGTCCATCCGGGCCGCCTCCTCGAGCTCGAGGGGGATGGAGCGGATGTAGGCGGTGAAGATGAAGATGTTGAAGGACAGGCCGTAGACGACGTACAGCAGGACCAGCCCGGCCGGGTTGTCCAGGCCCAGCTGCGCGGTCTGCTTGGCCACGGGGAGCATCAGGATGGGGAAGGGCACGAAGAGCGCGGAGACGAAGTAGAAGAACAGGCCCTTGAAGAGGCGCCGGTGCATGTTCCGGGCGATCGCGTAGGCCACCATCGAGTTCGTCAGCAGGGTCAGGGCCACGGCCGACACCGTGATGACCGCGCTGTTGAGCGCTGCCCGGGGGAAGTCCGTCAGCGTCCAGGCGTCGGCGAAGTTGGCCCACCGGACCTCGGTCGGGAGCGCGAAGCCTCTGCCGCCCAGCTGGTCGGGGGTCTTCAGGGCGGTGACCACCGTGAAGTACAGCGGCACGAGGACGGTCAGGGCCAGCACGACCAGCAGTGCGGTGAGCCACCAGTTGACCCGGGCGCCGGTGCGCCGTCGTCGGGCGGGGCGCGGGGCGGCGGCCCGAGGGTGGGGCGGCGGTGCCGCTGGGCGGGGCGGCGACGTGGGTGGAGGACATCAGGCGGACACCTCTTCGCGGCGGAGGACTCGGAGCTGGACGACGGCGAAGACCACCAGCACCACCATGAACACCACGGCGTTGGCGATCTGGTAGCCGTACTCCCCGCCCTGGAAGCCGCCCTTGTAGATGAGCACGGAGACGGACTCCGTGGCGGTGCCCGGTCCGCCGCCGGTCATGGCGATGATGTGGTCGAAGACCTGGAGGAAGTTCTTCAGCGACAGCACCATGTTCAGCGTGAAGAACGCCGCGATCATGGGGAACGTGATGGACCAGAACCGCCTCCACGGACCCGCGCCGTCGATGGCGGCGGCCTCGTAGAGCTCGGCCGGCACGGTCTGGAGGCCGGCGAGGTAGATGATGATGTTGAACGCGACCGCCTGCCACACGGCCAGGACGACGATCCCGACCCACGCGAGCTCGGGGTCGGCCAGCAGGGACGTCGAGAGACGGTCGATGCCCAGGGCGGCGCCGATGCTCGGCAGCGAGTTGGTGAACAGGTAGTTGAACACGTAGCCGATGACCAGCACCGCGAGCACGTTCGGCACGAAGTAGACCCCGCGCAGGGTGTTCTTGAACCTGATCCTCCCGTTGAGGCCCACGGCCAGGGCCAGGGCGAGGACGTTGACCAGGACCGTGGCCACGAGGGCGAACCGGAAGGTGAACCAGTAGGCGGCGCGCACCCTCTCGTCGCCGAACAGCGCGGCGTAGTTGGACAGCCCGACGAAGTCCCAGTCGCCGTAGCCGGGGGAGTCGGTGAAGCTGTAGAAGACCCCCTGCAGCACCGGGGCGGTGTGGAAGAGCAGGAAGAGCGCCAGTGCGGGGAGCACCATCCAGTAGTAGGCACGCCCGGGACCCGTGCGGCGGTTCCGGGGCCGGCGGGCGGTGGTCGGGCGGGTCGTGGCGCTCATCGGGACTCCACCGCTCCCAGGCCCCAGCTGCGCCGGGTGGCGACCTCGTCCCAGCTCTCGTCGAGGGACGCCAGGAACGCCTCTCGGTCCCCGTCGATGAGGTACTGCTGCAGCAGCGGACCCAGGGGGACGGCGGGGATGAACTGGTGGTCGAAGAATCCCACGATGCGCTCCTGGTCGATGTAGGGCTGGATCCCGGTCAGGGCGGGGTCGTCGTTGGACAGGCCCTCGAGGGTCGGCACGGCCGTCTGCTCCTCGGCGTAGTCCTGGACGACCTCGGGCTGCATGAGGAACTCGACGAAGCGCCGGACCTCCTCGGGGTGCTCGGTGTCCGCGCCGGCGGTGATCACCACGTCCACGCCGGAGACCAGGACGGTCTGCGCCGGGTCGTTCGTGGCGGGCAGGGCGAAGCTGCCGATGGTGAAGCCGGGCTCGAACGAGCGGATCTGGGGCACCGCGTAGTTGCCCAGCAGCAGCATCGCCGACTCGCCCCGGGCGAAGGCGGCGGTGCCGTCCTCGTAGCCGGTGGCCACCGGGTCCGGCTGGGTGTGCTCGAACAGCTCCGCGAGCTTCCCGGCGGCCTCCGGCCACTCCTCCTGGAAGGTCGTCTCGCCGGCGAAGCGCTGCTCCCAGAAGTCCTCGGGGGTGGTCTGTGGGACGATCGGTGCCAGCGGCGCCTGGCCGGTCCACGCGTCGGCGAGCGTCCCGTAGAAGGGGGTGACGCCGCGGTCCTCGAAAGTCCGCGCCGCGGCGATCAGCTCGTCCCACGTCTGCGGCACGGCGACGCCGTGCTCGGCGAAGAGCTCCTCGTTGTAGAGCACGCCGGCGGCGTTGGCCGCGAAGGGGACGCCGTTCACCGCCCCTTCGGAGCCCGCACCGAGCTCCTGGACGATCTCGGCGTAGGCCGGGTTGACGTCCTCCAGCGCCGCGGAGCCCGCGAAGTCGGCGAACACGCCCGCCGAGGCCAGCTCGCCGAAGGTCCCGTTGGCGTTGAGGGTCAGCACGTCCGGCACGTCCTCCTTCACCAGACGGGTACGCAGGGCGGTCTCCGGGTCGGGGACGTTGTCCACGACCACGCGCACGTCCGGGTTCTGCGCCTCGAACTGCCGGGCGAGCTCCTCGAAATAGGCCACGGCCTCGCCCTTGAACTGGAAGAACGTGATGGTGGTGGGCTGCTGCGCCTCGCCCGCGGAGCAGCCCGTCAGCAGCAGTGCGCACGCGGCGAGGCCCGTCCGGCGGAGCAGCGACCGGCGGGCGGTCGCGGAGGCCGTCACCTCGGGCCCGCTGACGGCGGGGCGGCGGGCCGGGAGGACGGGCGGGACCTGGTGCGCATGCGGATCTCCTGCGGTGGCGACCCGCGGTGGTCGCCGACCGGGTCTTCCGGGAATATATTTATGACTTAGATTTATTGCTTGGACTATTATGCGGATCACATCCGACGAGCGTCAAGGGGGATCGAGTGAGCCGTGCCGGAACATCTCCGCAGCTGCTGCGGCGGACCAACATGGGCGCGGTCCTGCAGGTCCTGCGCGACGCCGGCGTGGTCACCGTCACCGAGCTGATGGCCGCCACCGGCCTGGTTCGCACCACGGTGATCGCCGTGTGCGACGACCTGCTGGACCGAGGCTGGATCCAGGAGGTCGAGGGGACCTCCGGGGCGCAGGTGGGCCGGCCCGCGCGGCGGTTCCGGTTCGACGACCGGGCGGGCTTCGTCGTCGGCGTGGACGTCGGCGAGGCCAGGACCACCGCCGTGGTGGCCGACCTCCGGGGCCGCGTCCTGGGCCGGGCGACCCGCGTCTTCGCCGACCCGGCCCCGGCGCGGCGCCTGGGCACCGTGGACGCCGCCGTCGACGGCGCGCTCGCGGACGCCGCCGTGGCCCCGGACGCGGTCCTGGCCGCCGCCGTGGGGATCGCCGCGCCGGTGGACCGCCGCGGCAGGATCTCCCACGGCCAGCCGTTCTGGGCGGCCTTCGACCTCGGCTTCGAGCGCCGGCTGCAGGAGCGCCGCGGCTGGCCCACCCTGCTGGCCAACGACGCCAACCTCGCCGCGATGGCCGAGCGCTGGTGCGGTGCCGCCGCCGGGGTGGACGACCTCGTGGTCATGCTGGCCGGGGAGCGGATCGGCACCGGGGTGATGGAGGCCGGCCGCCTGCTGCACGGCCGCTCCGGCGCGGCGGGCGAGCTCGGCGGCCTGGCCCTGGTGCAGGGCGTCGGCAGCCCGGACGGCATCGCGGCGCTGTGCCGGGCCTGGGGCGCCGAGGCGCTGCTGCCGGGCGCGCCGGCCACCGCGCTGCGGAACCTGGCCGGGCCCGCCGGAACGGTGGAGGCCCGCGACGTCTTCCGCGCGGCGGCCGCCGGGGACGACGTGGCCCGGCGGATCCTCGACCGGCTGGCCGAGCGCCTCGCACGGGTCATCGGCCTGCTGGGCACGCTCCTCGACCCCGAGCTGGTGGTCATCGCCGGGGCCGTGGCCGAGTCCTCCGCCGTCCTGCTGGAGGGCATCGACCAACAGCTGCCGCGGTTCACCGCCACGCCCCCGCGGGTCGCCGTCTCCGTGCTCGGGGACGCGGTCGTCTCGGTGGGGGCGGTGCGCCTGGCCCTGGACCACGTGGAGCGCCACGCCCTGGACCTGGAGCTGGGGGCGGCGGCCGGCTGAGGCCCTCCGGGCGCAGCGCGCCGCGGCCGCCGCGGAGGACCTGCGCGCCCGTGGCGTGTGCGCTGCGCCACCGGCGGCACCGCGCTGATACCGTCGATCCGGTACGCCCTTCCGCCGCCCCCGGCGCAGGAGCGGCTCCCCGCCCCCGGCCCGGACCGCCGTCCCGGTCGCCCCACCGTCCTCGCGGCCGCCGCGAGCGGCCCCACCCTCCAGGAGGACCCCGTGACGTCGTTCCCGCTCGCCGCCGGCGGCTACACCGCACTCGTCGACACCCTCGGGGCCGCGCTGTGCGCGCTCGAGCACGACGGCAGGGCCCTGGTGGTGGCCCGGGAGCCGGGCACCACGACCGAGGACTTCCGGGGCGTCGTGTGCGCCCCGTGGCCGAACCGCCTGGCCGACGGCCGGTACCGCTTCGGCGACCGCCGGCTCGAGGTCCCCGTCACGGAGCCCGAGCGCAGGACGGCCCTGCACGGGCTGGTCTTCGACCGCGAGTGGGAGGTGGTCTCCAGCAGCTCGACGGACGTGGTGCTCGCCCTCCGACTGGGCGCGGACCCCGGGTACCCCTTCGCCGTGCGGGTGGAGGTGCGCTACACGCTCGGTGAGGACGGCCTGCGGGTGGGGATCCGGGCCCGGAACGAGGGGGAGGCCGACGCGCCCTTCGGGTGCTGCTCGCACCCCTACGTCGTGGCCGGTGCCGGGGACGTGGACGACTGGGTCCTCGAGCTCGACGCGTCGAGCATGCTGCAGGTCTCCCCCGACCGGCTGCTGCCGACCGGTCTGGAGGACACGGCGGGAGGCGCCTTCGACTTCCGGGCGGGGCGTCCGCTGCGGGGCGCCTTCGTCGACAACGCGTTCACCGGCGTGGTCCCGCACGACGGGCGGTGCACGGTCCGCCTCACCGCCCCGGACGGACACGGCGCGCTGCTCGGCTGGGACCCCCGCGCCGCCTGGGTGCAGATCCACACCGGCGACCACCTCGTGGGGGCGCCGCGCAGCGGGCTGGCGGTCGAGCCGATGGACTGCCCGCCCGACGCCTTCAACTCGGGCCAGGACCTCGTGGTGCTCGCCCCGGGGACCGAGCACACGCTGGACTGGGAGCTCCGCGCGTTCTGAGTCCGCCGCGCCGGCTGAGCCGGGTCTGCGGACCGGCTGACTGCCCGGGCGGGGCCGAGCCGGATCCCCGGCCGTGCCGGGCCGGGGCATCCGCTCGTGCCTGATCAGGACGTCCTGCCGTGCCGGGTCAGGAGCCCCGGCCGGCCGTGGCCGCGAACGGGGCCTGCCGGATGTAGAGGCCCTGGTCGAGGACGTCGGCGAGGAAGACCGCCAGATCGGCCCGGCGCATGCCCGTGGAACGCGTGGACACGTGCGCATCGTGCTCCACCCGGCCGGTGGGGGCCCCCTCCAGCAGCCGCGGCGGTCGCACCAGCGTCCACTCCGCACCGGAGTCCTGCCACGCGGCCAGCTCCGCGGCCTTGTCGGCCACCATCGACGGGGCGAACCAGCCCATGGCGGCCGAGATCACCCGGTCCCGGACGCTTTTGCGGTCACCGGCCGCGGTGACACCGGCGCCGCTGACCCCGACGTAGCGGCTCACTCCGGCCGCGCGCAGGGCGGGCACCAGCTGCGCCACGGTCTGCCGGTGCAGGTCCGCGTCCTTCCCGCTGGGCCCCAGCGCCGAGACCACGGCGTCGACTCCGGCGAGGGCGGCGCGCAGCGCCTCGCCGTCCCTGCTGTCCCCGGCGACCACCCGCGTGTCCTCCGGGGCCCGGGACGGCTCGCGGACCAGCGCGGTCACACGGTGACCACGCCGCAGGAGCTCCTGCACCAGCAGCCGCCCGGTCCGTCCGGACGCCCCGAGCACGGTGACGTTCATGCTGCCCTCCTCCGTGGCCGTGGTGGCCGTGCGCCGGATCCGTGGGCCCGTGCGCGACGTCCTCCTGGTGCCGGGGCACCGCGTCGGCCGGGCATCAGAACGGCTCAACTCTCATGTGTATAGTACACATATGAGCGCCGATCTGTCCGTCCTCGACGACGCCCTGATCCGTCTGCGCCGGCTGTGGAGCGCCTCGCGCACCCGCGTCGTCGAGGACGGCGCCACCCCGGTGGAGATGTCCAGCCTGCTGGTGGTGGAGGCCTGCGCCCGGGGGGCGGCCGAGGGCCGTGAGGTGACCGTCGGCGACGTGGCCCGGCTCGCCGACGTCACGGCCTCGACCGCCAGCCGGCTCGTGGACCGCGCCGAGGCGGCCGGTCTGCTGCGCCGCGCCCCGTCCGCGGTCAGCGCCCGGCGCACCGCCCTGGAGCTGACCACCGCCGGGTCCGCCCTGCGCGAGCGCGCCGTGGCCGCGCGCCTCTCCTGGCTGGCCGGTCAGCTGGAGGACTGGGACCCGGCGGACGTGGCGCTGCTGGGCGGGCTGCTGTCCCGTTTCGCCG
The DNA here is from genome assembly GCF_001942375.1 of Kocuria sp. CNJ-770. Taxonomy (NCBI): domain Bacteria; kingdom Bacillati; phylum Actinomycetota; class Actinomycetes; order Micrococcales; family Micrococcaceae; genus Kocuria; species Kocuria sp. CNJ-770. Next base: position 43,152 of record NZ_MKJW01000122.1, on the reverse strand, counting down.
AAGGGCTGGACCCCGTCGCCGGGGCCGGCGTCCCGTCCGCCCCGGGAGCGTGAACCGCAGCGCGGACGCCGGCGCCGCGGCGAGGTCGGCACACCGGGAGCCGCGTCCTGACGGTCCGGGCCGGGCGCGGGCGTCCCGGCCGACGACGGGGGAGCGGAGCCGGTGACGGCGGGGCGGGGCCGGCCATGGAAGAGCGGGGCCGACGACAGGAGAGCAGGAGCAGGGCCGACGACGGGAGAGCAGGGCCTGCCGGTGCGCCCGGGCCCGGTCGTCCTCGACGACCGGGCCCGGGCGCGTGCGCCGAGGCGCGCTCAGTCCGTCCGCTGCTCGTAGGCGGCCGGACGCTGCTGCGCACGGCGCAGCCGTTCGACGTCGAACTTGCCGCCACGGTCGAAGCCGTAGATCCCGTTCTTCTCCTGGAAGACGTCGGTGAGCTGGGTGTAGCAGTAGCCGAACATGTCGGGGTGGTCCAGCAGGACGTCGGTCAGGCCCTCGAAGCGGGTGTAGAACTCCTCCTCGGAGCGCACCCGGTCGCCGTAGCCCCACGAGTCCGCCTGGTCGTTGCCGACCGCCTCCCGGTCCGCGCGCCGGGCCTCGGCCTCGGCGGCCTCACGGGCGTTCCACCAGATGCCGCCGTACTCGGAGACGAAGAACGGCTGCCCCGCGTACGGCACGGATAACTCCCGGCCGCCGTGCGGCAGGCCGATGTCCCCCAGGTCGCGGGAGCGGTTCACGAACGGGCGACCCTCGGCCAGCCCGGCCTGCTCCCGCCGGAAGGCCTCCGGGTCCTGCTCGTAGGAGTGGGAGTCGTAGACGTCGGTCTCGGGCACCCGGTGGGAGTACCCCGAGGCGTCGACGACCGGCCGCGACGGGTCGGCCAGCTTGGTCGCCAGGAACATGGCCCGGGTGACGTCGTCGAGCACGGTGATCCGGTCGTGGAGCACCTGGTGGGTCTCGTTGAGCGGGCACCAGCCCACGATCGACGGGTGGTTGACGTCGCGGCGCACCGCCTCCATCCACTGCGCCACGAAGGAGGCGTCGGGCTTCTGGTTGTGCCCCACGGGTCCCTGGCCGGAGACCCCCCAGTCGCCGAACTCGGCCCAGACCAGGTAGCCGCGCAGATCCGCGTGGTAGAGGAAGCGCTCCTCGAAGACCTTCTGGTGCAGGCGGGCGCCGTTGAACCCCGCGGCCAGCGACAGCTCGATGTCGTCGACGAGGGCCTGGTCGCTCGGCGCCGTCATCAGCGACTCGGGCCAGTATCCCTGGTCGAGGACCAGTCGCTGGAAGACCCGGCGGCCGTTGAGCCGGAACGAGTTGCCCTCGATGCTTACGGAGCGCAGGGCGGTGTAGCTGCGCACCCGGTCGAGCTCCGGGCCGTCCGCCTCGGACAGCAGGGCGACCTCCAGCCCGTACAGCTGCGGGTCGCCGACGTCCCACAGCCGCACGTCCTCCTCGGGGACGCGCAGCACGAGGCTCGGCGCGAGGTCGTAACCGGTGGCCACGGTCTCCTCCACGACCGGCCGGCCCTCGGGGGTGCTCAGGCGCACGCGCAGGGCGCCTGCGGCCACGTTGCGGGTGAGGGGCGCCACGACGGTGAGGGTCCGGGCGGCCACGTTCGGGGTGACCTGCAGTCGGGTGAGCGCCACGGGCGGCACGCCCTCGAGCCAGACCGTCTGCCAGATGCCCGTCGTCCGGGTGTACTGGCAGTGGGTGTTCGCGTACCAGGTGGCCTGCTTCCCCCTGGCCTGCACCTCGCCGTGCAGGTCGCGGGCGCGCACGGTGATCTCCACCTCGTCCCCGGGCCCGGCCACGCCGGAGAGGTCCGCGGAGAACGGGGTGAAGCCGCCGCGGTGCCGGGCGACCTCCACCCCGTCGGCCCACACCGTGGCGTCGTGGTCCACGGCCCCGAAGTGCAGGACGGGGCGCAGCCCCTGCCACTCGGCCGGGACGGTGATCCTGCGGCGGTACCACACGGCGTCCAGGAAGTCGGCGTCGCCGACGCCGGAGAGCGCGGACTCGGGTGCGAACGGCACCGTGATGGTCGCGGCCAGGGGCCGCTCGAGCAGGCCGCGGTCGATGCCGGAGTCGCTGCGGTCGATCTCGAAGTCCCACGTCCCGTTGAGGTTCAGCCACTGCTCGCGCACGAACTGGGGGCGCGGGTGCTCGGGCCGGGGGATGCCGGCCGCACCGGACGGCAGGGGTTCGAAGGCGGTGGTCGTCATGGTGGGTCCTCCAGTGGGGCAGGTGGCAGTGCCGTCCAGTCAACCGGACGGACCCGAACATTGCAACGTTAGAATTTGGAAACAGCACATGTCGCCGCGCGCCGGGGGGGCGGGGGAGGGTTCAGCCCCCGGGTGCGCGGACCGGACGCGAGGACTCCCGTGCGACGACCCGGTGGTCGATCACGACCCGCCCCTCCTCCCGCTCGCCGAGCACGGCGGCGAGGGCCGCCTCGGCCAGGGCGTCCAGGTCCGGGGCCACGGAGGTCAGAGGGGGCATGGCGTAGCGGACCTCGTCGATGTCGTCCCAGCCGACCAGGGCCAGGTCGTCCGGCACCCTCCGGCCCAGGTCCCGGGCGGCGGAGAGGGCGCCGACGGTCAGCAGGTCGTTGGCACAGACGAGGGCGTCGACCTCCGGGGACCTGCGCAGGACCTGCTGGGCGAGCCGGTGCCCGTCCTCCCGCTGCCACGAGTCCGCCGCCGCGACGAGGTCGTCGGACAGGGGCAGCCCCGCGAAGCGCAGCGCGGCACGGTACCCCTCGAAGCGCTGGCTGCCCGTGGACGTGCCGCCGACGGCCTCCGCCCCGAGGAAGCCGATGCGACGGCGGCCGCCGTCGATGAGGTGCCGCACGAGGTCCACGCTGGAGGCCACGTTGTCGATCGCGACGTGCGGGATCCGCGCGGTGGCGACCCGCTCCCCGAGCAGGACCAGCGGCGTGGGGTCCGTGCGGCGGGCCATGGCGTCGATGGTGACCGCGGACGGGGAGAAGATCAGCCCGTCGAACAACCGGCCGTGCCGGCCGTGCAGGTAGTGCTGCTCGGCCTCGATCTCGCCGCCCGACAGCTCGATCGAGACGGTGTAGCCGCGCGGCCGCGCCGCCTCCTGGAGCGTCTGGGCGAGCCGCGCGAAGTACGGGTTGCGCAGGTCGGGCACGACCAGGGCGATGGTGCGGGTCGACCCCTGCCGCAGCTGGCGGCCGATGAGGTTGGGCGTGTACCCGAGCTCCTCGACGGCCCGGAGCACCCGGGCCCGCGTCTCGGGCCGCACGACGGGGCGGTTGTTCATGACGTTGGAGACCGTCTTCCAGGACACCCCGGCGTGCTCGGCCACCTCCTTGACCCCGACCCTCTTCGCCACCCTCGTCCTCTCCGTCGTGCTCGCCCCGGGCCGCGTGCTCCGCCCGGGCCGGTAAGTCCTGTCGGGATCAAGGGTAGCCTTCCGCGAAATGCTAACGTTAGAATCCGGTAGCAGTGGTGCAGCTCACACGCCGTGCGAGGGCACCGTCTCGACCAGCCAGGACGTACTCCACGGAGTGGGAGCCAGATGAACATCAACGACACGGTCCGACCGACCCGCCGCCAGGTGCTGCGGGGATCACTGGGGGTGTTCGCGGCCGCGGCCGGGGCCTCGACACTGTCGGCCTGCGGGCCGGCGGCCGGAGCGGCAGGGGCGGGCGCCGCCGGGCGGGTCTCCGTCTGGGACCTGTTCCAGGGCGCGGACGGCGTGAACATGCGCGCCATCATCGAGGAGGTGGAGGCCGCCGTCCCCGACCTGTCCGTGCGGGCGACGACCCTGTCCTGGGGCTCCCCCTACTACACGAAGCTCGCCATGAGCTCCGCCTCCCAGCAGCCGCCGGACACGGCCATCATGCACCTGTCCCGGATGCCCGGCTACGCGCCCGGGGGCCTGCTCGAGCCCTGGGACCCGACGCTGCTGGCGGAGGTCGGGATCACCGAGGCCGACTTCACCCCGGCCCTGTGGGAGTCCTGCTACTACGAGGGCGAGCTGTTCGCGATGCCCCTGGACACCCACCCCTTCACCTCGTTCTTCGACCAGGAGATCGCCGAGCGGGCCGGCGTGCTCGAGTCCGACGGGACCGTCGAGATCTCCTCGGCCGAGCGCCTCGAGGAGGTCGGCACGAAGCTGGCCGAGGTCACCGGCGGCAAGGGCATCTCCTTCGGCTACCTGACCGACACGGGCCAGGCGTGGCGCCTGTTCTGGGGGCTCTACCGGCAGACGGGCGGCGGCTGGACCATCGAGCCCGGCCGGAAGGCGGCCCTCGACGAGGACCGTGCGGCCGAGGTGCTGCGCTCCGTCGCGTCCTGGATGGCAGGGCCCGCCATGACCGACAACCTCGACTACGAGGGAGGGCTCGCGGCCTTCCACGGCGGCCGGGTCGGGATGATCCTGTCCGGGGTCTGGGAGCTCGGCGGGCTCCAGGAGGCGGTGCCCGCCCTGGGCGCCATGCCGATGCCCACGATGTTCGGGGAGCCGGCCGTGTACGCCGACTCCCACAGCTACGTGCTGCCGAAGCAGCGGTCGATGACCGACGAGCACCGGAGAGCCGTCTACGAGTTCGTCGCCGGGGTCATCCGCCAGGGAGGTCAGCGGTGGGGGACCGCCGGGCACATCCCCGCCTACCTGCCCGTCCAGGACACCCCGGAGTACCGGTCCCTCCACCCCCAGACCGAGTACGCCTCCGCCGGCGAGCACGTCGTCTTCGACCCGCCGGCGTGGTTCACCGGTGCCGGCACCGACTTCCAGAACCGGATGTCCCAGGCACTGACGGACGCCTTCCGCGGACGGAAGCAGCCGATGGACGCCGTCGGGAGCATGCTCGCCGCCATCGACGGCTTCCTCTCCGCCCCGGACCCGACCGACTGAGGACCCCACCATGACGACCACCACCAACGCCCCCGTCACCGCGGCCCCCGTGCACGCCACGCCGCGCACCCGCGCCCGGGTCCCGGCCCGCTCCGGGATCTGGTTCCTGGCCCCCTACCTGTTCTTCTTCGCGCTGTTCCTGGTGTGGCCCATCGTCTACGGCCTGTGGATGAGCCTCACGGACCGGTCGCTGGCCTCCACCGGCTCCGAGTTCGTCGGCCTGGGCAACTACACGCAGGCCCTGACGGACCCGGACATGTGGTCCGCCCTCGGCAACACCGTCTTCTTCACCCTGATCTCCTCGGTGCCGCTCGTGGTCGTGTCCTTCGCGATGGCCTACCTGGTCTACACCGGGCTCAAGGGCCAGTGGCTGTGGCGCCTCACGTTCTTCGCGCCGTTCCTGCTGCCGGTCTCCGTGGTCACGGCCGTCTGGGGCTTCCTGTTCACCAACGACTTCGGGCTGATCAACGGGTCCCTGGACCGCCTCGGCATCGCCCAGGTCGGGTGGCTCAGCGACGAGCGGGTCGCCATGTGGTCGATCGCCCTCGTGACCGTGTGGTGGACCGTGGGCTTCAACTTCCTGCTGTACCTCTCGGCCCTGCAGAACATCCCCGACCACCTCTACGAGGCGGCGCAGCTCGACGGCGCCGGGTGTGGCGCAGGCTGTTCTCCATCACCCTGCCCATGATGAAGAGCACCACCTGGCTGGTGATCCTCCTGCAGATCCTGGCCTCCCTGAAGGTCTTCGACCAGATCTTCCTGCTCACCGCGGGCGGGCCCAACGGGGCCACCCGATCCATCCTGCAGTACATCTACGACGCCGGCTTCACCGGCTACCGGCTCGGCTTCGCCTCCGCCACCTCCTACATCTTCTTCGCACTCATCGTCATGGTCTCGCTCGGCCAGATGTGGATCGCCCAGCGGAAGGACTCCTGACATGTCGACGACCACCCCCGCGACCGGCGCCCGTGCCCGGGCCCGCGCCCAGGCGCAGCTCGAGGCCGAGCACACCCGGCGGCTGACCCTGGGCCACGGACCCACCGGCCGGACCGTCGCCTACGCGACCGTCGCCGTGCTGGCCGCCGTCTGGGCGCTGCCCATGGTGTGGGCCGTGCTCTCCTCGCTGAAGTCGGAGGCCGACGTCTCCGCCGCGCCCCTGTCCTTCTGGCCCGAGGAGGGGTGGACGACGGAGGCCTACCGCAACGTCATCGCCGCCGGCGACCTCCCGCTGTGGATCTGGAACTCCGTCCTCGTGTCGACCCTCGTCACGGTGGTCACCGTGACGATCTCCGCGCTGGCGGCCTACGGCTTCTCCCGTCAGCGGTTCCGGGGGCGCCGCGGTCTCTTCGTCCTGACGGTCGCGGCGATCATGGTCCCGCCGCAGATCCTCATCGTCCCGCTGTTCGACCAGATGATCGCGATGCGCCTGTCGGACACCCTGCTGGGCGTGGCGCTGCCGCAGGTGGTCATGCCCCTGATGGTCATCGTGATGAAGAACTTCTTCGACCAGATCCCCGTCGAGCTGGAGGAGGCCGCACGCCTCGACGGGGCGGGGGACCTGCGGGTGTTCTGGTCGGTGATCCTGCCCCTGTCCCGCTCGATCCTCACCGCGGTCGCGATCTTCGTCTTCATCAGCGCGTGGAACAACTTCCTCTGGCCGTTCATCGTCACCAACTCGCCGGAGCTCATGACGATCCCCGTCGGGCTCGGTACGGTGAAGAATGCCTACGGGGTGCAGTACGCCCAGGAGCTCGCGAGTGCCGTGATCGGCGCACTGCCGCTGCTGATCGTGTTCATGCTCTTCCAGCGCCACATCATCCGCGGCTTCGCGACCTCCGGCATGGGGGGACAGTAGGGCCGTGCACACCTCCCCAACGACCACCCACCGTCAGGAAGGGCCCGACGTGCCCCAGCAGCAGACACCCCCGGTTCCCGCCGTCCCGACCACGCGGGGGCGGCACGCGGCCATCGCGCACCGGGTGCACCACCTGGCCGACGGGCGGGAGGCGGTGTTCTTCGCCGACCGCGGCACGGAGCCGGTCGAGCAGGTGACCGACCGTCGTCCGCTGGGGGAGCGGGCCGGGCACGGCGAGGTGCGCTTCGACCGGCTGACCGGGGAGTGGGTGGCGGTGGCCGCCCACCGGCAGACCCGCACCTATCTGCCCCCGGCCGACCAGTGCCCGCTGTGCCCGTCCGTGGGCGGGCGGGAGTCGGAGATCCCGGCGGAGGACTTCGACGTCGTCGTCTTCGAGAACCGCTTCCCGTCCCTGGGGCCGGAGCTGGGGGCGCTGCCGGTGCCGGCCGGGGCGGAGGAGCGGACGCTGTGGGGGGTCCCGTCCCCGGCCTACGGCCGGTGCGAGGTCGTGGTGTTCACCCCCGAGCACCGGGGCTCCTTCGCGGACCTGGCCCCCGAGCGGGCGCGGACGGTGGTGGAGGCGTGGGCCCAGCGCACCGAGGCGCTCTCGGGGACGGCCGGGATCCGGCACGTGTTCCCCTTCGAGAACCGCGGCGAGCAGATCGGGGTGACCCTGCACCACCCGCACGGGCAGATCTACGCCTATCCGTATCCGGCCCCGCACGCCGCCCGCCTGGCCGCCCGCTCGCGGGCGCACCTGCAGGAGACCGGGCGGGCGCTGATGGGCGAGGTGCTCGCCGACGAGACCGCGGCGGGGGAGCGGATGGTGCTGGCCGGGGAGCACTTCTCCGCCTACGTGCCCTACGCCGCGCGCTGGCCGCTGGAGGTCCACCTGCTCCCGCACCGGCAGGTCCCGGACCTGGCGGCGCTGACCGGTCCCGAGCGCGACGAGCTGGCGGTGCTCTACCAGGACCTGGTGCAGCGGGTGGACCGGCTCTACACCACCCCCACGCCCTACATCGCCGCCTGGCACCAGACCCCGGTGAACGCCGCGGACCGTGCGGCCGGGTGGCTGCACCTGCAGCTGACCAGTCCGCGGCGGGCGGAGGACAAGCTGAAGTTCCTGGCCGGTTCGGAGGCGGCGATGGGCGCGTTCATCAACGACGTCACCGCCGAGCAGACCGCCGCACGCCTGAGGGAGGCCGCACGATGACCGCACCGCGCACCCACCAGCAGACCGCCCGGCCGGGAGCCGGTCGGCACACCGGGGGCCGGGACGCCGCCCGGGCCGGCGAGCTCGCGGACCGCTTCGCCGAGGTGTACGGCCACGCCCCGGACGGGGTGTGGCGGGCCCCCGGGCGGGTGAACCTGATCGGGGAGCACACCGACTACAACGACGGGTTCGTGCTGCCCTTCGCCATCGACCGCTCCGCGATGGTGGCGGTGCGGCTGCGCCGGGCCTCGGAACCGGACCCCGGCACGGTGGAGCTGGCCTCCACCTACGCCCCCGACGGGCAGCGCCTGTCCCGGGCCCGCTTCCGCATCCCCGACCTCGCCCCGGGGGCGGTCGGCGACTGGGGGGCCTACCCGGCCGGGGTCGTGCACGTGCTGGCGGGGCTGGAGGGGGTGCAGGTGCCCGGCTTCGAGCTGCTGCTGGACTCCACCGTGCCGGTGGGCGCGGGACTGTCCTCCTCCCACGCCGTGGAGGTCGCCACGATCGTGGCCCTGAACGACCTGCTGGACCTGGGCCTGGACCGGCCGGGCATGGCCCGGCTGACCCAGCGGGCGGAGAACGAGTTCGTCGGCGCCCCGACCGGGATCATGGACCAGTCCGCCTCGCTGATGGGCCGCGCCGGGGCCGCCCTGTTCCTGGACTGCCGGAGCCTGGCCGCCGAGACCGTCCCGCTGCCGCTGGCCGAGCACGGGCTGGCGGTGCTGGTGATCGACACCAGGGTCGCCCACTCCCACGCCGACGGCGGCTACGGCGCCCGGCGGGCCTCCTGCGAGGCCGGGGCCGCCGCCCTCGGGGCCGCCTCCCTGCGCGAGGTCCCCGCCGACGCCGACCTGAGCGCCCTCGACGCGGTGACCGCCCGGCGGGTGCGCCACGTGCTGACCGAGAACGCCCGGGTGCTGGCCACCGTCGAGCGGCTGCGCGCCGGGGACGTGGCCGGCACCGGGCAGCTGCTGATCGCCTCCCACACCTCGCTGCGCGAGGACTACGAGGTCTCCTGCCCCGAGCTGGACCTCGCCGTGGAGGCGGCCCTGGCCGCCGGGGCGATCGGGGCGCGGATGACCGGCGGCGGCTTCGGCGGCTCGGCGATCGCCCTCGTGGCCGCCGGGGAGGCCGAGCGGACCGCCGCCGCGGTGACCGAGGCCTTCGCCCGGGCCGGCCACCGGGCCCCCGGCACGTTCGTGGTCGCCCCCGGGGAGGGGGCGGGCCGGGTCCGCTGAGCCCGCCGCCCCGCCCCGGGCGGACACCGCACCGGGGCGCGCGGCCGGTCCCGGCGAGGGGCCCGAACCGCGGGGAGGACCCGCTCGCGCCCAGCGGGCGGGCCCGCGCACGCGGCGACGACGGGGTGGTCACGAACATGACACGCGTCACTCCCGCCGGGCCCGCGTGCCAGAATGACCGCATGAGCAACCCCATGGACATCTCCGGGCACAACCCCGCGAAGGAGGACCGGACGCACCGGCCCCCGGTCACGGAGCTGTCCCAGGAGCAGTGCTGGGAGCACCTCTGCAGCGCCCGCTTCGGGCGGATCGCCACGACGGACGGCGACGAGATCGAGATCACCCCCGTCAACCTCGTGGCCGACGACGGGAAGATCTACTTCCGCACCGCCCAGGGCACCAAGCTGCTGCACCTGGTGCTCAACGAGCACGTCGCGGTGCAGGTCGACCACGCCCAGGGCGGGGAGGCGTGGTCGGTGATGGTGCGCGGCACGGCCCGCCGGCTGACCGACCCCGAGGAGACCGCCCGGGTGGACGAGCTCCCGCTGCGGCCGTGGGTGGAGACCACCAAGCCCGAGTACGTGGAGGTGGCCCCCACGAAGGTCACCGGCCGCGTGTTCCGCCTGGGGCACTGACCCGGGGGGACTGACCCGGGCGGCGCGGGGGCGCCGCGGCACTTGTAGCCTGGTGCGGTGGCACAGCACCGGATCCTCTCCCACTACGTCTTCGCCCCGCTGCCCGACCCCGCGGCCGTGATGCTCTGGCAGCGCACCCTGTGCGAGACCCTGGGGCTGCGCGGGCGGATCCTGGTGTCCCCGCACGGGCTCAACGGCACCGTCGGCGGTGAGGTCGGGGCGCTCAAGCGGTACGCGCGGGACACCCGCACCCACCCGGCGCTGCGGGGCGTGGCACTCAGCTGGTCGGACGGCTCGGCCGAGGACTTCCCCCGGCTGTCGGTCAAGGTCCGTGACGAGCTCGTCTCCTTCGGCGCCCCGGACGAGCTCGAGGTGGACGAGCACGGCGTGGTGGGCGGCGGGACGCGGCTGAGCCCGGACGGGGTCGACCGCCTGGTGGCACGGCGCGGCGAGGACGTCGTGTTCTTCGACGGGCGCAACGCCCACGAGGCGCGGATCGGGCGCTTCCGCGGAGCCGTGGTGCCGGACGTCGCGCACACCCGCGACTTCGTGGCCGCCCTCGACTCCGGGGCCTACGACCACTTCAAGGACCGGCCCGTGGTGACCTACTGCACCGGCGGCATCCGCTGCGAGGTGCTCTCCGCGCTGATGCGCCGCCGCGGCTTCGACGAGGTATACCAGCTCGACGGCGGCATCGCGGCGTACGGCCGCGAGCGCGGGGACCGGGGCCTGTGGGAGGGGTCCCTGTACGTCTTCGACCGGCGGATGCACGTGCAGTTCACCCCGGAGGCCGTGACGATCGGGCGCTGCGACCGGTGCGGCGCGCCCGCCAACCGCTTCGTCAACTGCGCGGACGGCTCCTGCCGCGCCCTCTTCCTGGCCTGCCCGGCCTGCCGCGGGGAGCACCCTGCGGCAACCTGCCCGGCGGGGTGCGGCAGCACGCCCGGCGGCACCCCGCCCCCCGCCCTGCTCCCGCACGGCGCGACCACGCCCGGACAGGAGCACTGACATGGTCCCGGACAGCCCCGACGTCGCCCCCGCCTTCTCCCGGGTGCCCGGCACCCCCGTCTCCGACGACCCGCGCCGGCTGGCCGCCCTGCACGGCGCCCTGCGCGGCAGCGGCTTCACCCACGACCGCGTGGCCGGGCTGCTGGGCGCGGCCGCGATGGACGCGCTCGCCCGCGACCAGGCCGTGCCCGCCCTGCGGGTGCTCGAGCCGGTGCTCGGCACGCCCGGGCACCCGGACCGCGGGACGGCGGGACTGGTCGTCCTGTTCCTGCTGGGCCGCGCCGTCCCGGCCGAGGTGCTCGCCGCCTCGGCCGTCGACCCCGAGGACCTGGTCGGACTGGGCCTCGCGGAGCAGATCCCCGGCGGGCTGCGCTCCACGGTGGACCTGCGGCCCCACGCCGCCGACGACGGGACCGAGCTCTACGTGGCGAGCGACCTGGGCGAGTCCCAGCGCCCCGGCGTGCTGCGCCGCGACCACGTGCTGGGCATCGGGCAGGCCTCGCTGACGCTGGCGCAGACCACCGACCGCCGGCCGGTGGGGCGGGCGCTGGACGTGGGCACCGGCTGCGGCATCCAGACCTTCCACCTGCTCGCCCACGCCCGGCACGTGACCGCCACCGACCTCTCCGACCGGGCCCTGGGCTTCACGCGGTTCAACCTGCTGCTCAACGCCGAGGCCCTCGCCCTCGACCCGCAGCGGCTGGAGGACCGGGTGAGCCTCCGCGCGGGCTCCCTGCTCGAGCCCGTGGCCGGGGAGCGGTTCGACCTGGTGGTCTCCAACCCGCCGTTCGTCATCACCCCCCGCGCCCCGGGGGAGACCCCGGCGGACCGCTTCACCTACCGCGACGGCGGCCTGGCCGGGGACCGGATCGTGGCCGACCTCGTGCGGGCGCTGCCCGGGGTCATGGCCCCGGGGGCCACCGCGCACCTGCTCGGCAACTGGGAGGTCCTCGCCGCCGAGGACACCGCCGAGGACGCCGGGGAGCCCGTGCCCGTCGCCGAGCGGTGGATGCACCGGCCGCAGCGCTGGGTGCCCGAGGGGATCGACACGTGGTGGATCCAGCGGGAGCTGGCCGGTCCGGAGGAGTACGCCGAGACGTGGCTGCGCGACGCCGCCGAGTCCCGGGACCCGGAGCACTACGAACGGGCCTACCGGGCCTACCTCGAGGACTTCGCCGCCCGCGGGGTCGAGGCCGTGGGCTTCGGGATGATCCGGCTGCGCCGACCGCACGCGCCGCGCCCGCACGGCGGGGCACTGCGCCGCTTCGAGCACGTCCCGCACCCGGTGCAGCAGCCGCTCGCCCCGGCGCTGGCGGCCGCGTGGGCGCGCGCCGACTGGCTCGCGGAGCACCCGCAGGACTGGCCGGACGCCCACCTGGTCGCGGCCGAGGACGTCACGGAGGAGCGCCACCAGCGCCCCGGCGCCGAGCACCCGGGGGTGATCCTGCTCCGGCAGGGGGCGGGGCTGCGCCGGACCACGGTGCTCACCAGCGAGGCCGCGGCTTCGCCGGCGCCTGCGACGGCGAGCTGAGCGCCCGGCAGATCCTCGCCGCGCTCGCCGCGCTGCTGGAGTGGGCCGGGGACGAGCGGGAGCGGCTCACGGAGGAGGTCCGGCACCTCGTGCTCGACGGCTTCCTCGTGCCGCTCGAGCAGCCACCGGCCTGACCTCGGGCCCGGACGGATGTGGGCGGATGAGCACGGGACGCCGGGGCGTCGCGGGTGGAAGGATGAGGGCATGAGCATCGGAGACAACCTCAACCCCATCAAGACCCTGGACAAGGACACCGTCTGGCAGCTGCTGGCCGAGCACCCGTTCGGCCGCCTGGCCGTGGAGGCCGCCGGGCTCGTGGACATCTTCCCGGTGAACTACGTGGTGCACCAGCACAAGCTGTACTTCCGCACGGCCCAGGGCTCCAAGCTCTCCAGCCTGATCGTCAACGACCAGGTGGCCTTCGAGATCGACGAGGTCACGGACGACGACGTGGTGCGCTCCGTCGTGGTGCACGGCCGGGCCCGCCGGCTGGAGACCCGCGCGGAGATCGAGGCCGCCGAGGAGCTGCCGCTGAAGCCGTGGGCGCCCACGCTGAAGTACAACTTCGTGGTCATCGACGTGGAGACCGCCACCGGACGCGAGTTCACGATCGCCGAGGAGCCGGAGCACTACCCCTCCTGAGCCGGCGGCCCGGCCACGGGTCCGACCGCGCCGGCGGCCGACGGCGTCCTCCGTGTCCTCCGCGGCGCGAGGGACGCCGCCGGCGACACGTTATGGTGGAGCGCAAGGCGGGCCGGACGACGCCCGCCCGTCCGACCCGACGTCCAGCAGCGCCGCGTCCCGCGGCCTGCGCGGACCGCAGCAAGGAGTACCGTGCCAACGAAGGCCACCCAGAGCCCGGGAACGGGCAAGAGCCTGCTCATCGTGGAGTCCCCCTCCAAGGTCAAGACCATCGCCGGGTACCTCGGCGACGCCTACGAGGTGGAGTCCTCCATGGGGCACATCCGTGACCTCCCGCAGCCCTCGGAGCTGCCGGCGGAGCTCAAGAAGGGGCCCTACGGCAAGTTCGCGGTGGACGTGGAGCACGGCTTCGAGCCGTACTACGTGGTGAACCCGGACAAGAAGAAGAAGGTCACCGAGCTCAAGCGCAAGCTCAAGGAGGCCGACGCCCTCTACCTCGCCACCGACGGCGACCGCGAGGGCGAGGCCATCGCCTGGCACCTGCTGGAGGTGCTCAAGCCGAAGGTCCCCGTCTACCGGCTGACCTTCCCCGAGATCACCCGCGAGGCCATCGAGCGCGCCTTCGGGGAGCTGCGCGAGCTGGACCAGGACCTGGTCGACGCGCAGGAGACCCGGCGGATCCTGGACCGGCTCTACGGCTACGAGATCTCCCCGGTGCTGTGGCGCAAGATCGCCTCCGGCCTGTCCGCGGGCCGCGTCCAGTCCGTGGCCACGCGCCTGGTCGTGGAGCGCGAGCGCCAGCGCATGGCCTTCGTGCCCGCCGACTACTGGGACCTCAGCGGGACCTTCGCCCGCACCGACGGCGAGGACGCCGGCACGGCCTTCAGCGCGCGGCTGTCCTCCGTGGACGGCAAGCGGGTGGCCGGGGGCCGGGACTTCGGCGACGACGGCGCGCTCAAGGGTGCGGCCGGCAAGCTCGTGCACCTGGACGAGACGGCGGCCCGGGACCTCGCCGCCGGGCTCGAGGACGCCGCGTTCGCGGTCCGGTCGCTGGAGACCAAGCCCTACACCCGCCGCCCGGCCGCGCCGTTCACCACGTCCACGCTGCAGCAGGAGGCCGCCCGCAAGCTGCGGTTCACCTCGCGCACCACGATGCAGGTGGCGCAGAAGCTCTACGAGAACGGCTACATCACCTACATGCGCACCGACTCCGTGGCGCTGTCCGACCAGGCGGTCTCGGCCGCCCGGCGGCAGGCCGCGGAGCTCTACGGCTCCGACGCCGTGCCGGGCTCCCCGCGCGTCTACAGCTCGAAGTCGAAGAACGCCCAGGAGGCGCACGAGGCCGTGCGCCCCGCCGGGGACTCCTTCCGTACGCCGAACCAGGTCCGCGGGGAGCTCTCCGCGGACGCCTACCGGCTCTACGAGCTGATCTGGAAGCGCACCGTCGCCTCGCAGATGGCCGACGCCAAGGGCTCCACGGCCACCGTGCGGCTCGGGGCGACCTCGTCCTCCGGGCGGGACGCCGAGTTCTCCGCGTCCGGCACCGTCATCACGTTCCGCGGCTTCCTCGCCGCCTACGAGGAGGGCCGCGACGAGGAGCCGGCCGAGGGCAAGGACGGGGACAAGCGGCTGCCGCGCATGGCGGAGGGCGACCGGCTCGAGGCGACCGACGTCGCCGCGGACGGCCACCGCACCTCCCCGCCCCCGCGCTACACCGAGGCGTCCCTGGTCAAGGTCCTCGACGAGCTGGGCATCGGGCGGCCGTCGACCTACGCGGCCGTGATCTCCACGATCATGGACCGCGGCTACGTCCGGGTCCGGGGCTCGGCGCTCATCCCGTCGTGGACGGCGTTCTCCGTGGTGCGCCTGCTCGAGGAGCACTTCTCCGACTACGTGGACTACGACTTCACGGCCGAGATGGAGGAGGGCCTGGACCGCATCGCCCGCGGGGAGGAGGACAGCACCGACTGGCTGCAGGACTTCTACTTCGGCTCCCAGGAGCACGAGAACGGGCTCAAGCCCATCGTCGACGACCTCGGAGAGATCGACGCCCGCGCGGTGAACTCCATCCCCGTCACCGACACCATCACCCTGCGCGTGGGCAAGTTCGGCCCCTACCTCGAGGTCGCGGGCGCGGTGGACCCCGGAACGGGCGAGATCACGGAGCCGATCCGCGCGAACGTGCCGGAGGACCTGGCCCCGGACGAGCTGACGCCCGAGAAGGCCCGCGAGCTCATCGAGACCGGCAAGGCCGACGGCCGGGAGCTCGGCCGGGACCCGGGCACCGGGCGGGCCATCATCGCGAAGGACGGCCGCTACGGCCCCTACGTCACCGAGGTGATCCCCGAGCCCACCGCCGAGGAGCTCGCGGCCCAGCCGGTCGAGTACTACAAGAACGGCAAGCCGAAGCCCCCGAAGAAGCCGGTCAAGGAGAAGCCGCGCACGGGGTCGCTGCTGTCCTCGATGACCCTGCAGGACGTGACCCTCGAGGACGCGCTGAAGATCCTGTCCCTGCCGCGGACCCTGGGCACCGACGCCGAGGGCAACGAGATCACCGTGCAGAACGGCCGCTTCGGCCCCTACCTCAAGAAGGGTTCCGACTCCCGCTCCCTGCAGTCCGAGGAGCAGCTGTTCACGATCACCCTCGAGGAGGCGCTGCAGATCTACGCCCAGCCCAAGCAGCGCGGGCGGGGCACCGCCAAGCCGCCGCTCGCGGACCTGGGCACCGATCAGATCACGGAGCGGCCCATGGTGATCAAGGACGGGCGCTTCGGGCCCTACATCACCGACGGGGAGACGAACGTGACGGTCCCCCGCGGGGAGACCGTGGAGCAGATCACCCCGGCGCGCGCCAGCCAGCTGCTCGCCGAGAAGCGCGCCCAGGGCCCGGCGCCCAAGCGCGCCGCGCGCTCCACCGCCAAGGCCCCGGCCAAGTCCACGGCCGGCAAGTCGGCAGCGGGGAAGTCCGCAGCCGGGAAGTCGGCAGCAGGGAAGTCCCCGGCCGCGAAGAGCGGCACGCGGAAGAGCACGGCCGGGAAGCCGGCGACGGGCCGCCCCGCCCGCGCCGGGACCAAGGGCTGAGCCGCCCCGCGCCGCGGGACGGACACGGAACTCGAAGGAGCACCACGGCATGCGTCTGGGAGTCCTCGACGTCGGATCGAACACGGTCCACCTGCTGCTGCTGGACGTCTACCCGGGCTCCCGGCCCGAGCCGTACGCGTCCCACAAGCTGGCCCTGCGGCTCGTGCAGTACCTGGACGAGGACGGCAACATCTCCGACGCCGGCCGGGACGCCCTGACCTCCTTCGTAATCGAGGCCCGGGACTTCGCGGTGGACAACGCCGCGGAGGACTTCCTGGCCTTCGCCACCTCCGCGATCCGCGAGGCCGGCAACGGGGCCCAGGTGCTGGACCACGTGCAGTCCCGGTCCGGGGTGACCCTCACCGAGCTGGCCGGGGACCAGGAGGCGGCCGTCACCTTCTTCGCGGTGCGCCGCTGGTTCGGCTGGGGGGCGGGCACCGTCCTGGACCTCGACATCGGCGGCGGGTCCTTCGAGATGGCGCTGGGCGACAACGCCCTGCCCGCCGTGGCGACCTCCGTGCCGCTGGGCGCGGGGCGGCTCACCCGCACGTTCATCGCCGGTGACCTCGCCACGCCCCAGGAGATGAAGGCCCTGCGCAAGCACGTGCGCCGGGAGCTCAAGCCCGCCGTCGCGAAGGTCCGGGCGGCCGGGGAGCCCACCTGCGTGGCCGGCACGTCGAAGACCTTCCGCTCCCTCGCCCGGATCTGCGGGGCCGCCCCCTACGCCATGGGGCCCTACGTCCCGCGGACCCTGCACCTGGAGGACCTGCGGCTGTGGACCCGGCGGATGGAGGCGATGACCCCGGACGAGCGGGCCGAGATGCCCGGGGTCTCGCCCGCCCGGGCCCGGCAGATCCTGGCGGGCGCGGTGGTGGCCGAGGCCGCCATGGACGCCTACGGGATCGACTCGCTGCGGATCTGTCCGTGGGCCCTGCGGGAGGGGCTGATCCTGCGCCGTCTGGACCAGCTCAGCAGCCACGCCGACGTCCGCACCGTCGACCCCCGGCACCTGGTGGGGGCGGCATGAGCGAGCAGCAGGGCTCCGCCGCGGAGCCGTACCGGGCGCACGTGGCGCTGTCCACCAGCTCGCTCTACCCGCTCGGGGTCCCGGAGACCTTCGAGGCGGCCGTGGAGCTGGGCTACGACAGCGTGGAGGTGCTCGTCACCCACGAGCGGATGAGCCAGCTCAACCACCAGCTGCGCGACCTCGTGCAGCGCCACCAGCTGCCCATCTCCACCATCCACGCCCCCACCCTGCTGCTCACCCAGCAGGTCTGGGGCAAGTCGTGGACCAAGATCCAGATGGCCGCGGCGCTCACCGAGCAGGTCGGCGCGGAGGTCGTCGTCGTGCACCCGCCCTTCCGGTGGCAGCGCAAGTACGCCTCGAACTTCGTGGAGGGCGTGCGCGTGGTCTCGGAGGCCACGGGCGTGAAGATCTCCGTGGAGAACATGTACCCCTGGCGGGTGCGCGGGCGCGACACCGTGGTCTACGCCCCGCACTACAGCCCGCTCGGGCAGGACTACGACTGGGTGACGTGGGACTTCTCCCACGCCGCGACCGCCCGGATGGACTCCCTCGCCGCGATCCAGGAGCTCGGTCCCCGCCTGGGCCACGTCCACCTCACGGACGGGTCGGGGGAGACCACCGCGGACGAGCACCTGCTGCCCGGCCACGGCGTGCAGCCGGTCGCCGAGTCGCTCCAGCACCTCGCCGCCACCCGGTGGCAGGGGGTGATCGGGGTGGAGGTCTCCACCCGCCGCTCGACGAGCACCGAGGAGCGCACCCAGTGGCTCGCCGAGTCCCTGGACTTCGCCCGGCGCCACACGACCCCCGCCGAGGACGCCCCGGCCGAGGACCCCCCGGCCGACGGGGCACCGGCCGACGAGGCCCCGGGCGGCTGACGGCCGCCCCGAACCGACCCATCCCCGCTTCGAGAGGACCCCACCGACCATGACACCTGTGCTCGCCTTCCTGGGCTGCGGCTCCATGAACGGATCCATCCTGCGGGGGGTGCTGGCCTCCGGCGTGCCCGTGGAGCAGGTCCGGGCCACCGTCCGCTCCGCCGAGAGCGCGCACCGGCTCCAGGAGGAGACGGAGGTGCGCCCGTACGTCACCGGGGAGGACCCCGAGGCCAACCGCCGGGCCGCCCGCGAGGCCGACGTCGTGCTGCTCGGCGTGAAGCCGGTCGGCATCCTCGAGCTCGCCCGCGAGATCGCCCCCGCCCTGCGCCCGGGCACCGTCGTGGCCTCCGTGGCCGCCGGCATCTCGGTCGGCGCCCTCGAGCAGGCCCTGCCCGCCGGACAGCCGGTGGTGCGGACCATGCCCAACACCCCCTCGAGCGTGGGCCGCGGCGTCGTCTCGGTGACCCCGGGCGCCGCCACCACCGCCGATCAGACCCGCGCCGTGCGCCGGGTGCTCGAGGCCGTCGGCACCGTTGTGGAGGTCCCCGAGGACCAGGTCGACGCCGTGACCGGGGTCTCGGGCTCCGGACCGGCCTACGTGTTCCTCCTGGCCGAGGCGATGCAGCAGGCGGGGGAGCGGATGGGGCTGCCGGCCGACGTCGCCCGGGTGCTGGCCAAGGAGACCGTCTCCGGCGCCGGTGAGCTGCTGCGCCCGGCCGAGGCCGACCCCGCGGCGCTGCGCCGGGCCGTGACCAGCCCCAAGGGCACCACGGACCGGGCGATCACGACCTTCCAGGAGAACGGCTTCGAGGACCTCGTCGCCGCCGCCGCGCAGGCCTCGGCCGACCGCTCCGCGGAGCTGACCCGGGAGTTCAGCGCCGGCTGAGCCCCGCGCCGCCCCCGGACCCGGGCGCGCCGTGCCCCCTGCGCCGGCCCGCCCGGGGCCCGCTTGGGTCCGGTCAGGGCCGGGCGGCGAAGCGCTCCAGCAGGTCCACGTGCCCGGAGACGATGAGCAGGTCCCGGGAGGTCACCTTCGTCTCGGGACGGGCGTAGGTGAAGTCCTCCCCGGGCGACTTCACGCCCACCACCGTCACGCCGTACTTGGAGCGCACGTGGGCCTCCCCGAGCGTGAAGCCCTGCACCTCCCGCGGCGGGTGCATCTTGACGATGGCGAAGTCGTCGTCGAACTCGATGTAGTCCAGCAGCCGGCCCGAGACCAGGTGCGCGGTGCGCCGGCCGGCGTCGGCCTCGGGGAAGATCACGTGGTGGGCGCCGATGCGGGAGAGGATCTTGCCGTGGGCCGGG
>NZ_MKJW01000122.1:0-23769 GCF_001942375.1 Kocuria sp. CNJ-770 | reverse complement strand
CCAGATGCGGCTCACGCCGAGGTCCACGAGGTTCGCCGTGATCAGCACACTGGACTCGATCGACGTGCCGACGCCCACCACCGCGGAGTCGAACTCGGCGGCGCCGAGCTGGCGCAGCGCGTCGATGTCGGTGGCCTCGGCCTCGACCACGTGGGTGAGCTGGCCCGAGAGCTTCTGCACCAGCTGCGCGTCCCGCTCCACGCCCAGGACCTCCCGCCCCTGCCGGGCCAGCTGCAGGGCCGTGGCCGTGCCGAAGCGGCCGAGACCGATCACCAGGACGGGAACGCTGTGGGACGAACGGTCAGCCAATGATCGGCCTTTCCTCGGGGTACTTGTACAGACGGCGGCGCGAGCGCAGCGCCAGCGCGGCGGCCACGGTGGTGGTGCCGATGCGGCCCACGAGCATGATGACGGACAGGACGTACTTTCCCTCCGGCGGGAGCTCGCCGGACAGGCCCACGCTCAGCCCGCAGGTGGCGTAGGCGGAGATCACCTCGAACAGCACCCGGTCGAGGGGCTCCTCGGAGATCTCCACGATGATTCCGCAGCCGACCAGGACCACGGTGGCGCCCATCATGATGACCGAGATCGCGATGCGCAGCGCGTCCTCGGGAATGGTGCGGTAGAAGGCGATGACCGACCGGTCGCCGCGGGCCTCGGCCAGGATCGCCAGGAACACCACGGCGAGCGTGGTGACCTTGATCCCGCCCGCCACGGACGCGGGGCCGCCGCCGGCGAACATCAGCGCGTCCGTCATGAGCAGCGTGACCGGCTCCAGGCTGTTCATGTCCACCAGGTTGAAGCCGCCGGAGCGGACCATGACCGAGTGGAAGAACCCCTCGAACACCTTCTGCGTCACGGGCCGCCCCTGCAGGGTGTCCGGGTTGGACCACTCGAAGGCCAGGAACAGCGCCCAGCCGACGAACAGCAGGATCGTGGTGGTCACCACGACCAGCTTCGTGTTGAGGTTCCACCGGGAGAAGCGCAGACCCGTCTGCCGCAGGACGAGGACCACGGGAAACCCCAGGGAGCCGAGAAAGACGCCCAGGGCGATCGGCAGGAGGATCAGCGCCGCGTCCGTGTAGGGCACGAGCCCGTCCGAGTGGGGCGTGAACCCGCCGTTGTTGAAGGCGGAGACCGCGTAGAACGCCCCGTGCCACAGGGCGGTGAGGAAGGGCTCCCCGACCAGCAGGAAGCCGATCGTCAGGACGGCGGCCAGGACCGCCTCGATCACGACCGACATCACCACGATGACCTGCAGCAGCGAGCCCACCTCGCCGAGGCGCCCGATGTTCAGCGCCTCCTGCGTGATCAGCCGGGACTTCAGGCCCAGCTTGCGGCCGATCGCCAGGGCCAGGATCGAGGTCATGGTCAGGGTGCCCAGGCCGCCGATCTGCATCGCGATCAGGATCACGAACTGCCCGAAGAAGGACCAGTTCGTGGCGGTCGGGACCGTGGTCAGCCCGGTCACGGTGACGGCGGAGGTGGCGGTGAAGACGGCGTCCTCGAGCTCCGTGTCCACCCCGGGCGCGGACGAGACGGGCAGCCACAGCAGGAAGGAGAACAGGGTCACGACCGCGGCGAAGGAGATCACGGCGAGGCGGGCGGGGGAGCCGGCCGCGATCCGGTCCACGAGGTCGCGCAGCGAGGTGAGCAGCCAGAAGCGGCCCCGCTCCTCGCGGGACACCCAGGACCGGTGCTGCAGGTTGCTCACGGGCCCTCCTCCTGTGTCCGGGCCGCCCGGCCCGGACGGCGTCGGCCGCGGCGCGTGCCCCGGCCCGAGACAGTATCGCACCCGCGGCGCGGCGTGCCGTCCCGCGGGTGTAGGTTATCGCCCATGCCCTTGGAAGAGGCCCTGCTGCGGGCCCGGGTCCGCCGCCTGACCCACGCCTCCAGGCCCCGCCGCAGACGCCCCCGGGCGTCCCGGCGGAGCACCGACCCGCGGGAGGTGACCGCGGCGCGCACCGCCCAGCTGATCATCGGCGCCTTCGCGACCGCACTGGTCGCCGGCACCGTCCTGCTGCTGCTCCCGGTCGCCCGCGTCGGCCCCGGCGGGGCCTCCTTCATGGAGGCCTTCTTCACCGCGACCTCGGCCATCTGCGTGACCGGGCTGATCGTGGTGGACACCCCCACCTACTGGACCCCGTTCGGGCAGGCCGTGGTCCTGGCCCTGATCCAGATCGGCGGGTTCGGGGTGATGTCCTTCGCGACCGTGCTCGGGATCCTGCTGGCCCGCCGGCTCGGCCTGACGGCCCGGATCATGAGCTCGACCGAGACCAAGAGCCCCGGCTACGGGGACATGCGCCGGGTGCTGCTGCGCGTGCTGGTCACCACCCTGGTGATCGAGACGCTCGTGGCCGCCGCGCTCGCCCTGCGCTTCGCCGCCGGCTACGGCTACGGGGCCGGACAGGCCGTCTGGCACGGGGTGTTCCACGCCGCCTCGGCGTTCAACAACGCCGGGTTCGCCCTGTACACCCTCTCGATCATGGACTTCGCGACCGACCCCTGGATCAACCTGCCGCTCATCGCCGCGGTGATCCTGGGCGGGCTCGGCTTCCCGGTGCTCTACGAGCTGCGCCGGGAGTGGCGCCGGCCGCGGCGGTGGAGCATGAACACCCGCATCGTGCTGTTCGCCACCGTGGTGCTGCTCGCCGCCGGCACGGTCTTCCTGTGCGCGGTGGAGTGGGCCAACCCCGCCACCCTCGGCCCGATGCGGGCGGACGAGAAGCTGCTGGCCGGCTTCTTCCAGTCGACCATCGCCCGCACCGCCGGCTTCAACAGCATCGACATCTCCGCCATGCACCCGGTGTCCTGGCTGGGCCTGGACCTGCTGATGCTCGTCGGCGGCGGGCCGGCCGGGACCGCGGGCGGCCTGAAGGTCACCACGTTCGTCGTCCTGGGCTTCATCGCCTACACGGAGGTCACCGGCGGCGCGGCGGTCAACGTGCTGGGCCGGCGCCTGTCCCGCTCGGTGCAGCGCCAGGCCACCACGGTGGTGGTGCTGGCCCTGGGCGCGGTGGCCACCGCCACGATGGTGCTGATGCTGCTGCACGAGGACATCGGCCTGGACCGGCTGCTGTTCGAGGTGATCTCCGCCTTCGCCACGGTGGGCCTGTCCACCGGGATCACCGCCGCGCTCTCGCCGGCGGCCCAGGGAGTGCTCATCGCCCTGATGTTCCTGGGGCGGCTGGGACCCATCACGGTGGCCACCGCCATGGCCGCCCGGCCGCGCAGAGCCCTCTACGAGCTGCCCAAGGAACGCCCGCTGATCGGCTGATCCCCGTTCCCCCACCCCCGCCCCGACACCTCCAGGAGGTCCCCGCATGTTCCCCACCCGCCCGGCCAGCACCGCGCGACACCCCTCCGGCCGCCGGACACCCGGCACGGTGGCCGTGATCGGCCTGGGCCGCTTCGGCGCCGCCCTCGCCCTGGAACTGATGCACAACGGCGCCGAGGTGCTCGGCGTCGACACCGACGAGAGCGTGGTCCAGGAGCTCAACGGGCAGCTGACCGCCGTGGTGCGCGCCGACGCCACCCAGGAGCAGCTGCTGCGCCAGCTGGGGGTCGACGAGTTCGACAAGGTCGTCGTCGGGATCGGCTCGGACGTGCAGGCCAGCATCCTGGTCGCCTCCCGGCTGCTGAAGTTCGGCCACCCGGAGATCTGGGCCAAGGCCATCACCGGTCCGCACGCCGAGATCCTCGAGCAGCTCGGGGTGCACCACGTGATCAGCCCCGAACACGACATGGGCGTGCGCTCCGCCCACCTGATCCAGGGCCGGGTGCTCGACTTCGTGGTGATCGACGACGGCTTCGCGCTGATCCGCTGCCCCGCTCCCGAAGCGGTCCAGCAGCGCCCCCTGGACGCGCTCAACCTCCGCCGGGCGCACGGGGTCTCCGTGGTCTCCGTGCGGCGCCCGGGAGAGGCCTGGGAACCGGCCGAGCCGGGGACCGTCCTGTACGAGACCGACCAGATCCTCGTCATCGGGCCCACCCGGAAGGTGCAGGCGTTCAGCGACCTCGACTGAGCGTGCGGGGACGCGGCCCGGGCGGACACATTGGGCCGCGGCGCCGCGGGCCGGCGGCGGGGCGACGGCGCGAGTGGTCTAATGGCCGTGTGACTCCTGCTACATCCGGGCCCGGCGCCCCGCGCCCCACGCGACTGTTCTGGGGCCCGCCCTGCTCGAGTACGACTTCGGGCCCCACCACCCGATGCACCCCTCCCGGCTCGAGCTCACGCACCGCCTCGTCCAGGAGTTCGGCCTCGACCGCCGGGCCAACGTCACCGTGGAGGCCCCGGAGGTCGCCCCGGACGACGTCCTGCGCCTCGTCCACCCCCAGCACTACCTGGACTCGGTGCGGGCGGTCGGCGCGGACCCCTCCCTGGAGATCCCCGAGTGCGGCCTCGGCACCGAGGACACCCCGGCCTTCCCCCGGGTGCACGAGGCCAGCGCCCGGCTGGTGGGCGGCACCTACCAGGGCGCCGCGGCCCTCCTGACGGGGGACGCGGTGCGCGCCGTGAACTTCGGGGGCGGGATGCACCACGCCCACGCGGAGCGGGCCAGCGGCTTCTGCATCTACAACGACTGCGCCGTGGGCATCCAGCACCTGCTCGAGCAGGGCGTCCGGCGGGTGGCCTACGTGGACGTCGACGGCCACCACGGGGACGGGACCCAGTCGATCTTCTACGACGACCCCCGGGTGCTCACCATCTCGCTGCACGAGACCGGCCTGGCCCTGTTCCCGGGCACCGGCTTCGCCAACGAGACGGGCCGGGGGGCCTCCGAGGGGTACGCCGTCAACGTCGCCATGCCCGCCACCGCCGACGACGCCATGTGGCTGCGGGCCTTCGACGCCGTGGTCCCGCCGCTGCTGCGCCAGTTCGCCCCCGAGGTCCTGGTCAGCCAGCACGGCTGCGACTCCCACTTCGCCGACCCGCTCACCCACCTGCGGGTCAGCGTGGACGCCCAGCGGCAGACCGCCGTCGCACTCTCCGGGCTCGCCGACGAGCTGTGCGAGGGCCGGTGGATCGCCACGGGCGGGGGCGGGTACAACTGCCACGACGTGGTGCCCCGGTCGTGGACGCACCTGGTCGCGATCGCCGCCGGGCACCCGGTGGACGTGGGCGCGGCGGTGCCGCAGCCGTGGCGGGACCACGTGCGCGAGCGCTACGGGGCCGAGGCGCCGCGGGTGATGGGCGACGAGGTGGACCTGTGGTGGCGTTCGTGGGAGGTCGGCTTCGACCCCAACGACGAGACCGACCGCACGATCATGGCCACCCGCAAGGAGGTCTTCCCGCAGTGGGGGCTGGACCCGTGGTTCGACTGAGCCCCGAGCCCGCGGTCGCCGGCGAGCGGGGGAGCCGGGTGGACGTGCCGCTGCCGGGTGCCGCCCGCCAACGCGTTTACAGTGATCGGATGGGCAACAACGACGTGTTCGCGGTGATCGCCGACAAGACCCGGCGGGGGATCCTCACTGTGCTCAAGGACGGCGAGCGGCCCGTGGGGGACCTCGTCGAGGAGCTGGGCGTCTCCCAGCCCACCGTCTCCAAGCATCTGAAGATCCTGCGCGAGGCCGGTATGGTGTCCATGGAGGCGCAGGGGCAGCGGCGGCTGTACGCCGTACGGCCCGAGCCCCTCGCCGAAGTGACCCGCTGGATCCACGAGGTCACCGGCGACGCGGTCCAGCAGCGGGCCGCACCGGAGCCCACCGCACCACGACCGACCGCACCGGAACCGGGCGCCGCGCCCGGGACCGCCGCGGCCGCGGCGGACGAGCCCTTCACGAGCGCCCCGGAGGAGCTGGTGGTCACCGCCCCGGCGCTCCGGGAACCGGGCCCGGAGCTGCTCATGTCCGAACCTCCCGGGGCCGAGCCGTCCGCGGCCGGGCGTCCTGCCGGCGGGACGCCCCGGCGCCCGGCCCGAGGAGCCGGGGCCCGCGCCGCGGACCTCCTGGCCGGTCTGCCCGGCCTGCGCCGCCGCCCCCGGCACCCGCGGCGGTGACCGGCTCCACCCTTCCGACCAGCACGAGGAGCACGATGCACGAGGACCTGTATCCCATCCGTCAGGCCGTCCTGGCCCGCAACCCCGGTGAGGTGGAGTTCCACCAGGCGGTGGACGAGGTCTTCGACTCCCTCGGCCCCGTGGTGGCCCGGCACCCCGAGCTCCTCGAGGCCGCCGTGCTCGAGCGGATCTGCGAGCCGGAGCGCCAGATCATCTTCCGGGTCCCGTGGACCGACGACGAGGGCCGCGTGCACATCAACCGCGGCTTCCGCGTGGAGTTCAACTCCGCGCTGGGGCCCTACAAGGGCGGACTGCGCTTCCACCCGTCCGTCTACCTGGGCATCGTGAAGTTCCTGGGCTTCGAGCAGATCTTCAAGAACGCCCTCACCGGCATGCCCATCGGCGGCGGCAAGGGCGGCTCGGACTTCGATCCCAGCGGGCGCTCCGACGCGGAGATCATGCGCTTCTGCCAGTCCTTCATGACCGAGCTCTACCGCCACATCGGCGAGTACACGGACGTCCCGGCCGGCGACATCGGCGTCGGCGGGCGCGAGATCGGCTACCTGTTCGGCCAGTACAAGCGCATCACCAACCGCTACGAGTCGGGCGTGCTCACCGGCAAGGGGCTGAGCTGGGGCGGGTCCCTCGTGCGGACCGAGGCCACCGGGTACGGCACCGTCATGTTCGCCGAGGAGATGCTGCGCACCCGCGGGCAGTCCTTCGACGGGCAGACGGTGCTGGTCTCCGGGTCCGGCAACGTGGCGACCTTCGCGATCGCCCGGGCCCAGCGCCTGG
This sequence comes from Kocuria sp. CNJ-770, assembly GCF_001942375.1. Taxonomy (NCBI): domain Bacteria; kingdom Bacillati; phylum Actinomycetota; class Actinomycetes; order Micrococcales; family Micrococcaceae; genus Kocuria; species Kocuria sp. CNJ-770. The sequence continues at coordinate 16,975 of NZ_MKJW01000122.1, read as the reverse complement.
GGGCCACGGTGATCACCGCCTCCGACTCCGGCGGCTACGTGGTGGACCCCGACGGCATCGACCTGGAGCTGCTGCGCCAGATCAAGGAGGTCGAGCGCGGCCGGATCTCGGAGTACGCCGAGCGTCGCGGCGGGCGCGCCCGGTTCATCGCCAAGGGCTCCGTGTGGGACGTCCCCGGCACCGTGGCCCTGCCGTGCGCCACCCAGAACGAGCTGGACGGCTCCCACGCCAAGAAGCTGCTGGCGCACGGCGTGGTGGCCGTGGCCGAGGGCGCCAACATGCCCTCCACCGGCGAGGCCACGCGGATGTTCCAGGAGGCCGGGGTGCTCTTCGGTCCCGGCAAGGCGGCCAACGCCGGCGGCGTGGCCACCTCCGCGCTGGAGATGCAGCAGAACGCGTCCCGCGACTCGTGGACCTTCGGGTACACGGAGGAGCGGCTCGGGCAGATCATGACGTCGATCCACGACCGGTGCGCCGAGACGGCCGAGGACTACGGCATGCCCGGCAACTACGTGGCCGGCGCCAACATCGCCGGCTTCGTCAAGGTGGCCGGCGCCATGATGGCCCAGGGCCTCATCTGATCCGCGCCGGGTCCGGCTCCGGCCGGGCCCGGCGGTCCCACCCGTCCGCACTTCCGACACGTCCGGACCCGCGACCGCCCCACGGAGGGCCGCGGTGGACCTACCCTGGAGACTATGGCAACGCATCGACAGGTCCTGCAGTGGCTGGAGAACGAGCTGTTCGACGGCCATCTCGTGCTGGGCCAACAACTGCCCTCGGACCGCGACCTCGCGGCCATCCACCGCGTGTCCCGCAACAACATGCGGGAGGCGCTCAAGACCCTGGAGGCGCAGGGGATCGTCCGTCTCTTCGACGGGCCGCGCAAGTCGATCCTGCCCATGCTGGTCCGGGAGCCGGCGGCGTCCGCCGGTCCCGCCCTGCAGCTGCACATGGCCACCTCGGACTACCCGCTGCGGGACATCGTGCAGACCCGGGTGCTGCTCGAGACCTGGGCGCTGGAGCGCTCGGACCCCCGGCACCCGGCCATGGCCGAGCTGCGGGCGCTGCTCGAGCAGATGGGCCGGGACGACCTCTCGCTCAAGGAGTTCCACCACCTCGAGGTGAGCTTCCACATCGCGCTGTGCAAGACCGCGGGCAACACGGTGGTCTCCGCCCTGATGTCCTCGCTGCGGGACTCGATCTACGAGTACACGATGGCCCTCGTGGGCCACGTGCCCCTGTGGAGCGCCACCTCGGAGCGGCTGCGCGCCGAGCACCAGGCGATCTACTCCGCCGTGGAGGCGGGCGACCGCGGGCTCGCGGCGCGGCTGGTGGCCGAGCACATCGAGTACCAGTACCGCGAGGCCGGCGTGGACCCCGACCAGGAGCAGCGCACCCCCGGCCCCGCCCCGGACGCGCCGGCCGACCCGGCCGTGCCCGTCGCCACGGGGGAGCTGCCGGTGCACGCCGGGGAGCAGCCCGGCGGCCCGTCGGAGGTGCCGCGCAGCGCCTGAGACCGGTCCACCGGGCACGAATACGGCAATTTCCCTGCGAGACGGTAGGGTGTCAGTGAACGTTTGCCCGGCCGTTCCCGTCCGAGGGCCGGCACCCCGGTTCCCGCCTGTCGCGGAGTCCCCGGGGAACACCACCGAGACATGAAGATGCGAGGGATCCTATGGGTTCAGTGATCAAGAAGCGCCGCAAGCGGATGTCCAAGAAGAAGCACCGCAAGCTCCTCCGCAAGACCCGTCACCAGCGCCGCAACAAGAAGTGACCCGGCGCTGACACCGCCCGCGGGGCCGCCGTCCTCTCCAGGACGGCGGCCCCGCGGCGTTGCCGGGCCCATCCCGGAGACCGGCGCCGGGGTCGGGGCGGGCCGTAGCATGGACCCATGAGCTCCCCGACGCCGCCGGCCGTGACCCTGCTGACCCGCCCGGGGTGCCACCTCTGCGAGGCGGCCCGGGAGTCCGTGGACCGGGTCACCTCCGCGCTGGGCCTGGGCTGGGCCGAGGTGGACGTCGACGGCGACCCCGAGCTGGCCCGCCGGCACGCGGAGGAGATCCCGGTGCTGCTCGTCGACGGCGTGCCCCGCGACTTCTGGCAGATCGACGAGCGCCGGCTCGCCCGGCTGCTGCGCGAGCGTCTGGCCGGCTGAGCCGGGCCCCGTTTTGGGGCCCGCCGCGCCCGTCTGGGATCATGGGGGCATGCCCTCCTCGACCGTCCACCTGCTGCGCCACGGCCAGGTCCTCAACCCGGACCGCATCGTCTACGGACGGCTCCCCAGCTACGGCCTCACCGAGCTGGGCGCGCGGATGGCCGAGGCCGCCGCCGCCGAGCTCGCCCGCCGTGTGAACGACGGCTCGCGCATCGTCCACCTCGTCTCCTCCCCGCTGCAGCGGGCCCGGGAGACCGCCGCGCCCGTGGCCCGGGAGCTGCGGCTGCCGGTGCACCCGGACGAACGGGTGATCGAGGCCCACAACCACTTCGAGGGCCTGCACGTGGACGCCCTCGAGTTGCTCAGGCCGGGGCACTGGCCGCACCTGCGCAACCCGCTGGCCCCCTCCTGGGGGGAGCCCTACCGCCGTCAGGTCGCCCGCATGGCCGAGGCCGTGCTGGAGGCCGGTCGCACGGCCGTGGAGCGCGGCGGGGACGGCGCCGAGGCCGTGGTGGTCTCCCACCAGCTGCCGATCTGGCTCACCCGGCGCTCCGCCGAGGGCCGTCCCCTGCCGCACGACCCGCGCCGCCGGCAGTGCAACCTCGCCTCCCTGACCTCGCTGGTGTTCGACGACCTCGACGCCGGGCGCCCGCCCCGGGTCGAGTACCGCGAGCCCGCCGCCGCCTACTATCCAGGGGTCAACCAGCTTCCCGGTTCATAATGGCGGGGCGCCGCCGCCGTCCCCGTCCCGTCCAGAGCACCAGGTGATCCGTCCGTGACCTCCCGTCCCTCGTCCGCCTCCTCCCGTCCGTCCCGCCGCCGAGTGCTCTCGCTCGCGGGCCTGGGCGTCCTCGGGCTCGCCCTCGCCGGGTGCACCGAGGAGGACTCGCTGGCCCAGCAGGCCAACTCCGGGGACCAGAAGGGCTACATCGCCGGCGACGGCACCGTCTCGGAGTACGCGGCCGGGGAGCGCGGGGAGCCCGTGCAGTTCGAGGGCACCCTGTTCGACGGCACCGTGGTCTCGGCCGAGGACCTCCGGGGGGCCCCCGCGCTGCTCAACTTCTGGTACGCCGGGTGCGCCCCGTGCCGGGTCGAGGCCCCCGACCTCCGGGAGCTCGCCGAGCGCTTCGACGGCCGGGCCGCCTTCTACGGCGTGAACCTGCGCGACGAGCAGGCCACCGCGGAGGCGTTCGAGCGCACCTTCGAGATCCCCTACCCCTCCTTCGAGGACAAGGACGGGGGCGTGCTGATGGCCCTGAGCGCCTACGTGCCCCCGCAGGCCGTGCCCACCACGCTGGTCCTCGACGCCGAGGGCCGGGTGGCCGCCCGCATCCTCGGCATCGCCGAGCGCTCCGTGCTGGAGACCCTGCTCGAGGACACGGTGGCCGAAGCGGCATGACGGCCGGCAACCCGTTCGCCGAGATCGTCCTCGACGGCTCCCTCCTCGTCGCCCTGCCCGTGGCCCTGCTCGCCGGACTGGTCTCCTTCGCCTCCCCGTGCGTGCTGCCGCTCGTGCCCGGCTACCTGGCTACGTGACGGGCCTGACCGGCGCGGACCTGCAGGACCAGCGCCGCGGCCGGGTGCTGGCCGGGATCAGCCTGTTCGTGCTCGGCTTCTCCGCCGTGTTCCTGCTCATGTCCGTGCTGCTCGCCCAGCTGGGCGCCTACGCCTGGTTCCTGGGGCAGAGCTGGATCACCGTGGTCCTCGGCGCTCTGGTGGTGCTCATGGGCGTCGTCTTCCTCGGCGGGGTGTCGTTCTTCCAGCGGGACCGCAAGATCGAGCGCCGCCCCCCGCCCGGTCTGTGGGGCGCCCCGCTGCTCGGCGTCACCTTCGGCCTCGGCTGGGCGCCCTGCATCGGCCCGACGTTCGCCGCCGTGCAGGCGCTCGTGTACGTGGACGGCGCCTCGGCCGGGAAGGCCGCCGTGCTCACGGTGGCCTACTGCCTGGGCCTGGGGGTGCCCTTCCTGCTCCTGGCCCTGGCGCTGCGCCGCGGCATGGGGGCCATGGGCTTCTTCCGCCGGCACCGCCTCACCATCCAGCGCGCCGGCGGAGGTCTCCTCGTCCTGGTCGGGCTGCTCATGATGACGGGGGCATGGACCGCGTTCGTCTCCTGGGTGCAGGCCGAGCTCGTCACCGACTGGGTGATGCCGATCTGAGCACCTCCGGCACCCCGTCCCGCCCCGACCACAGAAAGACCGGCATGAGCACACCAGCGCCTCCCTCGTCGGGTCCCGCCGCGCCCACGGAACCGCCCCGCGGGCGCTCCTCCGACGCCGAGCTCCCCGCCCTCGGGCCCCGCGGCATGGCCCGGTGGGCGTGGACGCAGCTCACGAAGATGAACACGGCCCTGTTCCTGCTCCTGCTGCTGGCCGTCGCGGCGGTGCCCGGCTCGATCTTCCCGCAGCGCATCCAGGACCCGGCGGCCGTGCAGGACTACCTGGACAACAACCCGGTCCTGGGGGAGTGGCTGGACCGGCTGCAGTTCTTCGACGTGTTCTCCTCGGCCTGGTTCTCCGCCGTCTACATCCTGCTGTTCGTCTCCCTCGTGGGCTGCGTGCTGCCGCGCGCGGCCAAGCACTGGCGGGCCTGGCGGGCCGAGCCGCCGCGCACCCCGCGGCGGCTGGAGCGGCTGCCCGAGCACCGCGCGCTGACGCTCGGCGGCCGCGACGGCGCCGAGGCCCCGGCCCCCGACGACGTCGTCGCCGACGCGGCCCGGCTGCTGAAGAAGCGCGGCTACCGGGTCGCGGTGCGGGACGCCGGCTCGGCCGCCCCCTCGGTCGCCGCCGAGCGCGGGATGTGGAAGGAGGTCGGCAACATCGTCTTCCACCTGGCGCTGCTGGGCGTGCTGGTCTCCGTGGCCGTCGGGTCCCTGTTCGGCTACAAGGGCCAGCGGGTGGTCGTGGAGGGCGAGTCCTTCGTCAACACCCTCATCGGCTACGACTCCTTCACCCCCGGCACCAACTACGACGCCGACTGGCTGGAGCCGTTCTCGGTCCGGCTCGACCGCTTCGAGGCCGAGTTCAACCGGGACACCACGAACCCGCGCAACTACGGGGCGCCGCTGGACTTCACCGCCGAGGTCACCGTGCAGGACGAGCCCGGGGCCGAGCCGCGGGAGGAGGTCCTGAAGGTCAACCAGCCGCTGAACGTGAACGGCGTGAAGAGCTACCTCGTGGGCAACGGCTACGCCCCGGTGATCCGGGTGACGGACGGCAACGGGGACGTCGCCTTCGAGGGCCCCGTGGTGACCGTCCCCTCCGACGGCGTGTACACCTCCTCGCTCGTGCTCAAGGTCCCGGACGCCCGGCCCGACCAGCTCGGCTTCGTGGGGCTGCTCCTGCCCACCGCCGTGGGCGGGGAGGGGGAGATGCCCCGCTCGGTGGACCCGGGCCTGGCCAACCCCCGGCTCATCCTCTCCGCCTACCACGGGGACCTGGGCCTGGACACCGGCGCCCCGCAGAACGTGTACGTGCTCGACGTCGAGCAGCTCACCGAGCTCAACGCCATGACCAACGAGAACGGCGCGATCACCCTCGACGCCGCGAACCCCGTGCACGAGCTGCCCGACGGCAAGGGCACCGTGGAGTTCCTCGACGTGAAGCGCTACGTGGGCCTGGACGTCCACTACGACCCCGGCAAGACGGGCGCCCTGGTCTCCTTCGTGCTGGCCTTCACGGGGCTGCTGATGTCCCTGTTCATCTCCCGCCGCCGCGTCTGGGTGCGGGCGGCGCGGGGCACGGACGAGGACGGCCGGGGCTGCACGGTGCTCGAGTACGGGCTGCTGGCGCGCGGCGAGGACCCCCGGCTCGCGGCCGAGGCCGAGCGGCTGGGCGAGCTGTGGACCGGGCAGTGGGAGTCCGCCGGCGTGCGGGACCGGGAGACCGCGGGGCCCGCCCCCGCCCGGGCCGGCTCCGAGCCGGCGTCCGGGAACGAGTGAGAGGATGAGCGGCATGACCGTCAACGAGACCCTGGGCGCCTGGAGCGAGCTGTTCATGCTCCTGGCCGCCATGACCTACCTGGTCAGCTTCGTCGCCTTCGCGTGGGACATGGCCGCCCACTCCAAGACCCTGCGCGGCACGGCCGAGGCCGAGGACCGCGAGCTCGTCGGCGCCGCGACGGCCGGGGCGGGGGCGCAGGACGCCGCCGAGCCCGCCGACGCGCGGGCCGGGCACGGGCCGGCCACCGCGGGCGCGGCTACCGCACGGGTGCCCGCTCCGCGCTGGCCGGGCACGTGGCCGACGAGCAGATGCGCTACACCGGGGAGCGCCGACCCGCGGCGCGCGTGGCCGTGGCCGTCATGGTCCTCGCGTTCCTGGTCCACGCCGCCGCCGTGGTGAGCCGGGCGTTCGCCGCGGGCCGGGTGCCCTGGGGCAACATGTACGAGTTCTGCACCACGGGCGCCCTCGTCGTCGCCGGGGTCTACCTGCTGGCCCTGCTCGCCCGGGACCTGCGCTTCGTGGGGACCCTCGTCTCCGGGCTCGTGGTGATCATGCTCTGCGCGGCGACGATCGGCTTCCCCACGCCCGTGGGCCCGCTGCAGCCGGCCCTGCAGTCCTGGTGGCTGGTGATCCACGTGTCCATCGCGGTGGCGGCCTCGGGCGTGTTCACCATCACCTTCGCCATGGCCGTGCTGCAGCTGCTGCAGGCCCGGCGTGAGCGGGCGATCCTGGCCGGGCAGGCCCCCGGCATGGACTCCTGCGGATGGTCCCGTCCGCCCAGGCGCTGGAGAACCTGTCCTTCCGGCTCAACGCGGTCGGCTTCGCCTTCTGGACCTTCACCCTCGCCGCCGGGGCCATCTGGGCCGAGCAGGCGTGGGGCCGGTACTGGGGCTGGGACACCAAGGAGGTCTGGACCTTCGTGATCTGGGTGGTCTACGCCGCCTACATGCACGCCCGCGCGACCCGCGGCTGGACCGGCACCCGCTCGGCGTGGCTGTCGATCGCCGGGTACCTGTGCATCATCTTCAACTTCACCGTGGTCAACACGCTCTTCGCCGGCCTGCACTCCTACGCCGGCGTCTGAGCCGTCCGGCCGCTCCCCGCGCAGCACTCTCCCCGCGCAGCACTCTCCCCGCGGCACGGGCGCCCTCGGCGCCACGGCACGGGCCCGCAGCCCGCGCGCGGCGGTCCTCCCACTGCACTCCGACCGCGGCCCGCACCGGCACCACTGCCGGTGCGGGCCGCGGTGCTCCCCGGGACGCTCAGCCCGCCGCACGGGCGGGAGCGCGCGCCACGGCGGCCAGCACCGGCCGGGTGAGCTCCAGGCCGGCGCGCACCAGCAGCGCCCCCGCCGCCACGGAGCCGAGCATCAGCGCAAGGGTGCCCGGGGCCAACACGGCCGCGGGCCCGGCCATGGGGGCGGCGAGCACCAGCCCCGCAAGCCCGGACACGGCCGCCACCAGCAGCAGCGGCTGCATCACCGTGCGCACGCGCGCTGCATGCAGGGTTCGCGTGTCCGCGCCCAGGACGTGCAGGCCCGCGTAGAGCCCCCGCCGGTCGTGGATCAGGGCGGCCTGGTTGACCACCGCCGAGACGGCCACCATCAGGAACGAGATGCCCAGCGTGAGCAGGACGCCCGTGCCCACGTCCCGGACCAGCCAGGCCTCCTCCGGCGTCATCGAGGCCGTCCCCGCCCCGCCCGGCCCGGCCCCGACCAGGGCTGCTCCGGAGCCCACGAACGTGGCCGTGAAGGCGGTCAGGGCCACCCCGGAGACCTGCGACCACGCCTGCCGGGGGTCCTCCAGCACGCCACGGGCCGCCAGCAGCTGCTCGGGGCTGCCGGCGCGCCGCACCCGGCGCCGTGCCTGGGCGCCGACCAGCCACACCCCCACGAGGTGCAGCACGAGGGCGCCGCCGGTGATCGCGGCCGCACTCAGGGCGACCATCACCGCCACGGAGGGGGCCACGGTCTGCCCGGCCACCGCGGCGGTCAGCGCCGCCGAGAACAGTGCCCCGCCCACGAGCAGCCGGCGGGCACGCACCCGCGGGGCCTCGTGGCGCAGCCGCACCGCCAGCGGACCGACCGTGAGGCGGCGCACGCCCACGGCGGCGCTGCCGAGGGCGACGACCAGCACCCCGGCGAGCAGGCCCGCCAGCAGCGGCGCCGGGGGCAGCAGCGCGCGCCAGCCCAGGGCCGCGCCGCGGAACGGGACGAGTCCGAGCGGCAGGGCGAGCAGCGGTGCCGCCACGGCCCCGAGCACCACCCCGGAGCCGGCGAGCAGCAGCGGCTCGACCAGCGCCAGCCCGGTCACCGTGCCGCGGGAGGCGCCGAGCAGGGAGAGGGCGGACAGCCGGTCGTCCTGCCTCCGGGCGGAGAGCCGGGCGGCGGCAGCGCCCAGGGAGAGGAACGGGACCAACAGCAGGGCCACGGCCACGAGGGCGAGCGACCGGTAGAGCGCCGCCAGCTCACCGTCCGCGCGGAAGAAGGCGGCGGTGCCGCCGCCGACCACCACCAGCAGCGCCGTGGGCGCGGCGAAGGCCGCGACGGTCAGCAGACCGGGCGCGGAGAGGAACGCGGACCGGGTGACGAACAGGGGCAGGAGGCGCAGCAGGGTCATCGGAGGGCACCCGCCGCCGTCCCCGCCGGCACAGCGCCGGCGGGGACGGCGTCCGAGACCACACGGCCGTCGCGCATCCGGACCACCCGGGCGCACCGGGCGGCCACGGACTCGTCGTGGGTGACCACCACGAGCGTGGTGCCGGCGCCGGAGGTCGCGGCCAGCAGCAGGGACATCACCTCCTCGGAGGTCCGCGAGTCGAGCGCACCGGTGGGCTCGTCGGCGAAGGTCACGGCCGGGCGGTTCACCTGGGACCGGGCGATGGCCACGCGCTGGGCCTGCCCGCCCGAGAGCTGCCCAATGCGGCGACCGCCCAGGCCGTCCAGGCCCAGCCGCCCCAGCAGCCCGGCGCCCGCCCGCTCGGCCTCCCGCCGTGACGTGCCGGCGAGCATCGCGGCCACCGCCACGTTCTCGAGGGCGGTCAGCTCGGGCAGCAGCAGGCCCTGCTGGAAGACGAAGCCGAGGTGGGACCGGCGCAGCACCGCGCGCTGGTCGGCGGAGGCGGCCGAGAGGGTCACCGGACCGCCCGGGACGTCCAGGGTCACGCCGCCGCGGTCGGGCACGACGATGCCCGCCAGGCAGTGCAACAGGGTGGTCTTGCCGCACCCGGAGGCGCCCATCACCGCCACGGACTCCCCGTGGTGGACGGTCAGGGTGACGCCGTCGAGGGCGGTGGCGGCGCCGTAGGCCTGGTGCAGGCGGTGGGCGTGCAGGGCGGGGGGAGCGGTGGAGGTGATCATGCTGCCAGCGTCCCCCGGCGGTCCCTGCGGGCGCATCGGAGCCCGGCATGATCCCGGCCCGGGGCCTCTCATCCCCGGGGATGAGAACCGGTGCTCAGTCCATCAGCCCCGACTCGTAGGCGAGGACCACGGCCTGCACCCGGTCCCGGACGCCGAGCTTGGCCAGGACGTGGGAGACGTGGGTCTTCACGGTCGCCTCGGAGAGGAACAGCTCGCCCATGATCTCCCCGTTGGACAGGCCGCGGGCCATCAGCAGGAAGACCTCGTGCTCGCGGGCGGTGAGGGTCGCGATCGCCGCGGCGTGGGGCCGGGGCGCGGCGGAGTCCTCGGCGGGCCCGGCCGCGGGCTCCAGCACGAAGTGGCCGATCAGCCGCCGGGTGGTGGACGGGGCGATCACCGCGTCGCCGCGGTGGACGGTGCGCACGGCGGCGAGCAGCTCCTCCGGCAGCGCGTCCTTGAGCAGGAAGCCGCTGGCGCCGGCCCGCAGCGCGTCCAGGGCGTACTCGTCGAGGTCGAAGGTGGTCAGGACCACGATCCGCACGTCCGTGCCGTGGCGGTCGAGGATCTGCCGGGTGGCGGCGATCCCGTCGAGCACCGGCATCCGGACGTCCATCAGGACCACGTCCGGCCCGGACCCGACCTGCCGCAGGCGCTCCACGGCGCGCACGGCGTCGGCGCCGTCCCCGCTCTCGGCGACCACTTCGAGGTCGGGCTGGGAGTCCAGCAGCATGCGGAAGCCGCCGCGCACGAGCTGCTGGTCGTCGACGATGAGCACCCGCACGGGTTCGGGCGCAGGCTCGGGCACAGGGGCGGTCGCGGGGAAGAGGGACACGGTCAGCGCTCCTGGTGGGGGACGGAGAACCGGACGCGGAAGCCGTCCGGGGGGCAGGGGCCGGCCGAGACCGTGCCGGCGTAGAGGTCGGCGCGCTCGCGCATCCCCCGCAGGCCGTTGCCGGGAGCCGGGGCGCTGCGGGGGTCGGCCGTGACGCCGTCGTTGTGCACGGACCCGCTGAGTCCCTCACGGGTCCACCGCAGCTCGACGGTCACCGTGCGCAGCCCGGGGGCGTGGCGCAGGGCGTTGGTCAGGGCCTCCTGGACGATCCGGTAGACCGCCAGCTCGGCCCCGGAGGGCAGCCGGCCGGGCTCGGGCTCCCCGTGCACCCGCAGCCGCACGTCGGCGCCGGTGCCGGTGCAGCCGGCCACGAGCGCGGGCAGGTCCGCCAGACCGGGCAGCGGCGCGAGCGCGCCGCCGTCGTCGGTGCGCAGCACCCCGAGCAGGCGGCGCATCTGGGCCAGCGAGGACCGGCCCGTCGCCGCGATCGTCGCCAGCGCCGCCGAGGCCGTCTCCGGGACGGGGGCGCCCCCGGCCGAGGCGACGGCGTAGCGTGCCCCGTCGGCCTGGGCGATGATCACGGACAGGGAGTGCGCCACGACGTCGTGCATCTCACGGGCGATGCGGGTGCGCTCGTCCTGGGCGGCGAGCCGCCGCTCCTGGTCCCGCTCGCGCTCCAGCCGCTGGGCCCGCTCCAGGAGCTCGCGGTCCCGGAGCAGGCTGAGCCGGCGCCAGCCGCCGAACGCGAAGGCCGCGAGCACCACCACGGCGGCGCCGCCGCTGACGGACAGCCACATCAGCCCGCGCTCCCACCAGCTCATCTGCGCCGCGCCGCCGAGGGCGGCATGGGTCAGGTGATGGCCGAAGAGCACGGCACCGAGCACGCCCGCGGCCAGCAGGGCCCGCCGCCCGCGCACGCTCCCGTGCGCGGAGACCGAGTACACCGCCCAGGGCACCGCCCACAGGGCCGGATAGGGCACCGCCTGCAGGACCAGGGAGAGCAGCAGGGCCGCGGCCACCGCGGCGGCCGCGGCCGTGGGGCGGGTGCGCCGCCAGCACAGCGGGACGGTGGCGGCGAGGGAGAGGAGCCAGACCGGGCCGCCCGGGCGGCGTGCCGGCGCCGACGGCGAGGGTGAGCAGGGCCGCGGGCAGCACGCCCAGGGCGTCGGCGCGCGCGGGGTGGCGCCGGGCGGCGCTGTGCAGGCGGGGGATCACGGACATGGTGCCCCGAGTCTAGGGCCGCCGGCGGCGCGGCCCCGGGGAGGGGCGTCAGTCGCGCGGCGGCCGGTTCTTGCCGGGGGAGTCGTCGGAGGCGTCGTCGGCGCGGCCGGCCGAGGAGCCGCCGGGGGACCCGCCGGGAGAGCCGCCCCCGGGCCCGCCCTGATCGGGGCGCCCACCGGTGGTCCCGCCGCCGCGGCGCAGGTCCTCCTCCCACCGGCGCAGCTTCTCGGCCTGCTCCTGCTGCCGGCGGCGCTCCTCGAGGTTGCGCAGGAACTGGGGGTCGTCGTCCGGGCCCTTCCCGCGCGCGGGGGCGGAGGAGTCCGCGGTGCCCCGGGGGCGGCCCAGGAACAGCCACAGGAGCGCGCCGAGCAGCGGGAGGAGGACGATCACCGCGATCCAGCCCCCCTTGCGGAGGCCGCGCATGGCGGCGCTGTCGGTCCGGGCGCACTCGATGAGGGAGTACACGATGACGCCCACCGCCAGTGCGGCTGCGCCGATGATGAGGATGGCTCTGCCCATGCCGACAATCGTAGGGGAGTTGCCTGGGCGCCAGCTCAGCGCCCGGGGAGATCTTCCAGGTGCGCTCGGTAGACTGGCGGGGTGAACTTCCTGAAGTACTCCCTGCTCCGCTTCGGCATCCTCGTGCTGGTCTTCCTGCTCAGCATGTGGCTGGGCGTGGGGCTGATCCTGTCCGGGATCGCCGCCGTGGCCGCGTCCTTCGCGGTCTCCTACCTGTTCTTCCCGCGCCTGCACACGGCCGCGGGGGAGGAGCTGCGCCGGTGGGTCGCCCGCTCCCCGCGGCCCCGTGACCGCGTGGCGCTCGAGGACCAGGAGGCCGAGGACGCCTACGTGGACCGGACGCTGCGCGAGGACGGGCGCGAGGTCTGAGCGCTCAGCGCGGGCTCACAGCCACTGCTGCAGCAGCACCGCCAGGGAGAACAGCACGGCCCACCCCACGTTGAGCACCCCGACCTGCTTCAGCACGGGGATGAGCTGGCGGCGGTCCTGCACCCGCAGGACCGTGGCCACCGGCGGCAGCGCCACCGGCACGAGCAGCAGCACGAGGAGCATCCACGGGTTGCCGGGCACCAGGAACAGCACCAGCGCGAGCGCCACGGCGATCTCGGCGGTGAACACCACCCGGGCCGGCGGATCGCCCAGCCGCACGGCCAGCGTCCGCTTGCCGACCTCCCGGTCCCCGGGCAGGTCCCGGATGTTGTTGGCCATCAGCAGGGCGGTGGCGATCAGGCCGGTGGACAGGGCCGCGACCCACGCCTCGGGATTGAGGGCGCCGGCCTGGGTCAGCGTGGTGCCGAGCACGGCCACGAGCCCGAAGTACACGAACACGAACACGTCGCCGAGCCCCCGGTACCCGTACGGGGTCCGCCCGCCGGTGTAGCCCCACGCGGCGAGCACGGCGGAGAGCCCCACGGGGATGAACCACCACTGGCGGCTGAGCACCACCAGGGCCGCGCCGGCGAGCGCGCCCAGGCCGAAGCACAGCAGCGCCGCCGCCTTCACCTGCCCGGGGGCCGCGGCCCCGGAGCCGGTCAGCCGCAGCGGGCCGACCCGCACGTCGTCGGTGCCCTTGATGCCGTCGGAGTAGTCGTTGGCGTAGTTCACGCCGATCTGCAGGAAGAGGGCCACCAGCAGGGCGAGGACCGCGCGGACGAGGTCGAAGGAGTGCAGGGCCTGGGCCGCTGCGGAGCCGGCCACGACCGGGGCCACCGCCATGGGCAGCGTCCGGAGCCGGGCTCCCTCGATCCACTGTGCTGGCGTGGCCACGGGCTACCTCCGTCAAGATGCGTCTGGCGCGGCCGCGGTGCGTCCCGCGCGGGGTGGGGACCGCGGCGGGGGTCCGGGCCGCCCACCATTGTGTCACGGTCCCGGGCCGGGCCCGCCCGGCTCAGCCGAGCAGGCGGGCCACCGCCGCGCGGTCCGGCTTGCCGGTGGGCAGCATCGGCAGCTCCTGGGGCCAGGCCCAGCGGCGGGGCACGGCGGCGCTCCCGTGCTCGGCGCGCACCGCCTCCGCGAGCTCGGCGCGCAGCCGGGCCCGGTCGGTGCCCGCGGCCGCGACCACGGCGGCGCCCACCGCCTGGCCCCACTCGGGGTCGGGCACGCCCAGCACGAGCGCCTGGCGCACGGCCGGGTGCCGGTCCAGCACGGCGGTGACCCGCCCCGCGGAGACCTTCACCCCGCCGGTGTTCAGGACGTCGTCGACCCGCCCGTGCACGGAGAGCACGCCGTCCGGGGAGAGCTCCCCGAGGTCGTCCGTGCGGTACCAGCGGGTCCCCGCGGCCTCGTGGAAGTGCCGCGCGGTCTGCTCCGGGTCCCCGGCGTAGCCCGCGGCGACCAACGCCCCGCCCAGCCAGATCCGCCCGGGCCCCGGCGCGGACGGGGTGCCGGGCCGCCCGCCGTCCTGCTCGACGTGCACGGAGACCCCGTCCAGGGCCACGCCGTCGTAGACGCAGCCTCCGCAGGTCTCGGACATCCCGTAGGTGCTGATCACCCGCAGGTCCGCCTCCCGGGCGGCCGCGAGCAGCCGCGGGGAGGCCGCCGAGCCGCCCAGCAGGACCGCGGAGAAGCTCTTCAGGGCCGAGACGGCGTCCCCGTTGCGGACCCCGGACTCCGGCTCGAGGATCCGCTGCAGCTGGGTGGGGACCAAAGAGGTGAAGCGCACCGGGTCCTCCAGCCGTGCGGCGGCCTCCGCGAAGGCCTCCGGGGTGAAGCGGGCGGCGGGGTCCAGCACCACGGGGTCCGTCCCGGCGTAGAGGGAGCGGACCAGGACCTGGAGCCCGGCGACGTAGTGGACGGGCAGGGCCAGCAGCCACTGGCCCACCGCGCCCGTGCGCACCGCGGTGGCCATGGAGGACGCGGCGAGGGCGTCCCGCGTGAGCACCGTGCGCTTGGCGCGGCCGGTCGACCCGGAGGTGCGCACCACGACGGCTGGTCCCGCCCGCCCGAGGACCCGGGTCAGCGGCGACAGCAGCCGCAGGGGGTCGCCGGCCACGGGGCCGTCGAGGACCACGGCGTCGTCGGGAACGATCAGCTCGGCCATCGCGGCCCTCCTCCTCGTGCTGCCGCCCGGTGCCCGGCCGCCCCGGCCCGGTCGGACCGTCCCGGCCGGACCGCGGCCTAGAAGTAGTACGGGAAGCCGGACCAGTCGGGGTCCCGCTTGCCCAGGAACGCGTCCCGGCCCTCGACGGCCTCGTCGGTCATGTAGGCCATCCGGGTCGCCTCCCCGGCGAAGACCTGCTGGCCGACCAGGCCGTCGTCGGGCAGGTTGAACGCGAACTTCAGCATCCGGATCGCCTGCGGGGACTGCGCGGCCACGTCCCGGGCGGCGGCGACCGCCGCGTCCTCCAGCTGCGCGTGCGGGACGACCTCGTTGACCGCGCCCATCTCGAGCATCCGCTGGGCGTCGTACTCGCGGGCGAGGAAGAAGATCTCCCGGGCGAACTTCTGCCCCACCTGGCGGGCCAGCAGGGCCGAGCCGTAGCCGGCGTCGAAGGAGCCCACCGTGGCGTCGGTCTGCTTGAACCGGGCGTGCTCGCGGGAGGCGATCGTGAGGTCGCAGACCACGTGCAGGGAGTGGCCGCCGCCGGCGGCCCAGCCGGGCACCGCGGCGATCACCACCTTGGGCATCGTGCGGATCAGCCGCTGCACCTCGAGGATGTGCAGCCGCCCCGCGCGGGCCGGGTCGATGGACTCGGCGGTCTCGCCCCCGGCGTAGCGGTAGCCGTCGCGGCCGCGGATGCGCTGGTCCCCGCCGGAGCAGAAGGCCCAGCCGCCGTCCTTGGCGGAGGGGCCGTTGCCGGTGAGGATCACGGCGCCCACGTCGGAGCTCATCCGGGCGTGGTCGAGGGCGCGGTACAGCTCGTCCACGGTGCCGGGGCGGAAGGCGTTGCGGACCTCCGGGCGGTGGAAGGCGACCCGCACCCACGGCAGGTCGCGCAGCACGGCACCGTCGCCGTCCCGCTCCACGGCGCGGTGGTAGGTGAGGTCCCTGAGGTCCTCGAAGCCCTCGACCGTGCGCCACTGCGCCGGGTCGAAGAGCTCGGAGACCCGCTCGGGGAGGTGGCTGCCGGCAGGGGTCGGGGTCGCGTCGGTCACGGGTCCGAGTCTACGGGGCCGCTCCCGCCGGCTTCGAGCCGGGCCCCCGGACCGCCCCGAGCGGTGCCGTGGCGGGCGGTCGGCCACGGCCGGGCAGGGGCGAGCACGGTCAGCGTCCCGCCCGGTCCGCGTCCGCCGGGCCGGCGGCGCCCGCGAGCAGCGCACGGACCTCGTCGGCGGACCCGCAGGCCAGCGCCCGCCGGGCGAGGTCCCGCGCGCCGGCCAGGGTCACCTCCCGCAGCCGCGCCTTGACGAGGGCCACCTGGGTGGGCACCACGCTGAGCTCTCCGACGCCCAGCCCGGCGAGCACCACCGCCGCCGCCGGGTCACCGGCGAGGTCGCCGCACACCGCGACGTGCGTGCCCTCGGGCACGTCGGCGCACACCCGGGCCACCAGGTCGAGCACGGCGGGGTGCCGGGCTTCGGCCAGCGCGGAGACCGCGGTGTTGCCCCGCTCGGCCGCCATCGTGTACTGCGCGAGGTCGTTGGTGCCGATGCTCACGAAGTCGAGGCCCTGCGCCACGCGGCGCACGGCCAGGGCGGCGGCCGGGACCTCGACCATGACGCCGACCCGCATCCCCGCCGGACGGCCGCCGGCCGCCGCGGCCGCCTCGTCGAGCCGCTCCAGCGCCCACGCCACCTCCTCGGCGGTGCTGACCATCGGGAACATGACGTGCACCGGGTGGTCCCGGGCCACCCGGCAGACCGCGGTCAGCTGGTCGAGGAGCACCTCCGGGGCCCGCCGCATGAGCCGAAGCCCGCGCTCGCCGAGGAACGGGTTCGCCTCGGCGGGCGCCGGCAGGAACGGCAGCGGCTTGTCGCCGCCCACGTCCCAGGTGCGGACGGTCACGGGCCGCCCGGCGAACGCCTCGGCGATCCCGGCGAACGCGGCCGCCTGCGCGTCGACCGACGGGGCGTCGTCCAGGTGGCCGAACAGGATCTCGGTGCGCAGCAGCCCGCACCCCTGCGCGCCGGACGCGACGGCACGGCCGGCGTCGGCGGGCGTCGTGACGTTGGCGAGCACCGGCACCGGGTGGCCGTCCGCGGTCGCGCCCGGCTCGTGGGCCCGCGCCAGGGCGCGTTCGGCCTCGGCGGCCCGGGCGGCCGACAGCTCGCGGAGGGAGCGCCGGGTGTCCTCGTCGGGGTCGACGACGAACCGCCGGTCCCGCGCGTCGAAGCCGATGACCGCGCCGGGTGCCACGGCCGCCGCGGCCGGACCGGCGTCGGGGTACACCGGGACGCCGCGCGAGCGGGCGACCAGGACGCCGTGGCCGGTGTCCCCGCCCGGCTCGTGGGCCCGCGCCAGGGCGCGTTCGGCCTCGGCGGCCCGGGCGGCCGACAGCTCGCGGAGGGAGCGC
>NZ_MKJW01000121.1:0-20146 GCF_001942375.1 Kocuria sp. CNJ-770 | reverse complement strand
GCTGCACCTGTTCCTGGGCGTGACCATGGTGGGCCTGTCCTTCCTGCGCCGCGACACCCACGACCGCAGCGCCACGCGCAACACCACCGGCCCGGCCTACTGACCGCTCCGCCGGTGCGGTGCGCAGAGCAGGCGCACCCAGCAGACCGACACGACAACGGCTCCCACGCCGAGGCGGGGGAGCCGTTGTCGTGCGCCGGGGCCGGTCAGCCGGCCGGGGCGGCGCGCCAGCGCAGCAGGGCCGCCACGTCCGTGCTGTCCGGCAGGGCGCCGGGCGGCACGAAGACCGGGCGGCCGTCGGTCAGCACGGCGGCGCGGACCAGCGCGGCGTCGGCGGGGACCCGGCCGAGCACGCGGGCGCCCACGGCCTCCGACTCCGTCACGGCGACCCACGGCTCGGCGTCCAGCGCGAGCAGCTCCTGCTCCGCGTCCAGGTGGGTGTCGTCGATCAGCAGGGTCTCGGCCTGCGCCTGCTGGAGCGCCGCGACCACCGGCTCGATCCCGGACACCGCCGTGGGGTCCGGGCGGCCCCGCTGCTCGGCCAGCCGCTCGAGCAGCTCGTGCTGCCGGTGGGCGATGACCTCCGCGACGCGCCCCTCGACCTGGTGGGCGAAGTCGGCGGACTGGCTGCCCTCGGCCCGGGTGTTCGCGTCCACGACGCTGACCAGGGCGCGGGTGGCCTTCGACAGCTGTTCCTCGACGAGGCCCCGGGCCCGCAGGTCCCCGGCCAGGACCACCAGCTGCGCCCCGCTCCCGGCCACGACCTTGTCGATCTGCTCGGCGACCTGCTCCGTGTTGCGCCGCCACACGTCCTCGGTGTGCCGCTGCCAGCGTCCCTGCGACCAGCCGCCGCCGGGGAACTTCTTCAGGTGCTCGGTCTCGCCCTCGATCTGCTGCTCGTCCAGGGCGCGGGCCCGGCTGGCGTACTCCAGGCAGATCTCGCCGCCGTCCCGTCCCACCTCGGCCACCACGTAGGGGAAGTCGTCCGGACGGTGCCGGAACAGGGGGGTGAGGTCGGGCACCTCGCCCACCTCGAGCACGCCGCGCCCGGCCAGGGGGCCGGGGAGGACCTCGTCGATCTCCACGACGCCGTCGCGCACCAGCAGATAGCGGCACACCGGGTCCGGCACGCCCTCCGCCGGGCGCACGGCGGCCTCCACCGCGGCGAGATCGGCCTTGGACGCCCCCTGCTGCTCCAGCTCCCGGCAGATGTTCTCCGGCAGGACGTCGATCGCGTGCAGCGAGTCGACCGTGCCCGTGCTGATGTCCGTGTACACGGTGCACCAGGGGCCTGTGCTCTTGAACAGTTCGGCGTAGCGATGGAATCGACTCGTCATGGTGGACAACTCCTGCTGTTGAGCGGTGCTTCCTGTGGTGCAGACCACGTTATCGGACGCCCAGGGGGCTGGGAACAGCGGCCGGGCCGAGTAGGGTCGGACGCACGCGACCGGTCGCCCGACCGGTGGCTCCATCGGTCCCACGACGCAGGAGGAAGCCATGAGCGACGCACCCGCATCGAGCAGCGAGTACAACGAGGCCGACCGGCTCGAGCAGTCGATCGACGCCGAGCCGCCCGAGATGGACGACCAGGACGTCGAGGCGTCGGCGCACACCCCCGACCGTTCGGAGGCGTCCTCCCTCGAGGCGAATCCCGCCGACCTCGAGGAGCAGGACCGCGAGGTGGCGCTCGACGAGCCGGCCGAGGGCTCGACGCTCGAGGAGATCTGAGCCCGGCGCCGCGCGGGCCCGCCCGGCCGTTCCCGCGGACGGCCCGCGGCGGGGGCCGCCGCGCCGGGCGCGGGGCTCAGACGGCCGACCAGCCGCCGTCCGAGGGCAGGACGACACCGTTGACGTTGGACGCGTCGTCGCTGGCGAGGAAGACGATGACGGCGGCCACCTGTTCGGCCGTGGCGGTGTAGGGGACGTTCTGCAGGAACGCCCCCATCCGCCCGGGGAACAGCTCCGAGTCGATGGGTGCCTCGATGCCGGTCGCGGTCGCGCCGGGAGCCACGGCGTTGGTGCGGATGCCGTCGGCCGCGTGCATGAGGGCGGTGTTGCGGGTCAGCCCCGCCACCGCGTGCTTCGAGGCCGTGTAGGCGGCGCCGGCCGCGGAGCCGCGCAGGGAGGCCTCGGAGGCCACGTTGACGATCGCCCCGCGGCCGGAGGCCCGCAGCAGCGGGATCGCGGCGCGGGTCAGCCGCATGACCGCGACGACGTTGACCGCGAAGACCCGGTCCCACGTCTCGTCGTCGACCTCGGCGACGGACTCGAAGCGGTCCATGATCCCGGCGTTGTTGACGAGCACGTCCAGCCGGCCGTCCGCGGCCGCGAGCACCCGGGCCACCGCACCCTCCTCGGTGAGGTCGGTCACCACGGGGAACAGCGGCAGGAGCGGTTCGTCCGCCACCAGGTCCTCCACCCGGCGCGCCGAGGAGTCCACCACCACGACCGTGGCTCCCTCCCGGGCGAGCCGGAGCGCGGTGGCGCGCCCGATCCCGGAGCCCGCCCCGGTGACGACGGCGGTGCGGGCGCTGAAACGCTGGTCGTCCACGGTGGCTCCTGCTGCTCGGCGGGCGGACGGGAAGCGCCCCCGGGCGGGCCGCGGTGACGCCCTCCCATTCTGGGGCGGCCGGGGCGGGGAAGAACTTCTCGGAAAAAATGTGACCTGCTGCATCCGGCAGGGGGTCCCCGCCGGTAGTACGGGTGCAAGGTCGATCCCGCTTCCGCCAGGGAGCCCGTTCAAGGAGCACACACCATGCGCAAGACCCTTTCCGCCGCCGCAGTCCTCGGCCTCGGTGCCGGCGCCCTCAGCATGACCCCGGCGTTCGCCGCCGAGCACGCGGAGCTGTCCGTGCTGCACGGCGTCCCGGACACCGTCGTGGACGTGTACGTCAACGGCGAGCTGACCCTGGACGACTTCCAGCCCGGGACCCTGGCCGGCCCGCTGGAGCTGCCCGCCGGCAGCTACGACCTGGCGATCACCGCCCCGGACGCCGCGGACGCCTCGGCGCCGATCATCGGCCCCGTCACCGCGGACCTGCAGACCGGGATGAGCTACACGGCCGCGGCCCACCTGGACCCGGAGGGCAACCCCACGGCCGCCCTGTTCACCAACGACATGTCCGAGATCGAGGCCGGCAAGTCGCAGCTGACGGTCCGGCACGTGGCCGCGGCCCCGGCCGTGGACGTGCTGGCCGGCGGCCAGCCGGTCATCACCGGACTCGAGAACCCGAACGAGGAGTCCCTGACGGTCGACGCGGGCACGGTCTCCGCGTCCGTGGCCGCCGCCGGCACCACCGAGCCGGTCATCGGCCCGGCCGACCTCCAGCTGGCCGAGGGCACCCACAACATCGTGTACGCGTGGGGATCCCTCGAGGCCGGGAACCTGGCCCTCGCCGTCCAGACCCTCGAGGGCATGGAGCAGGCGCCCGGGGCCGTGCCGGGCGGCCAGTCCGGCCTGGCGGCCCAGGAGCAGGGCACCATGCTCACCGCCGGTCTCGCGGCCGCCGGTGCGCTGGGGCTCATCGGCGCGGCCTACGGCGCCCGCCGGGTGCTCGCGGGGAACCGCCGGTAGTGAACCGCCCCGGCAGCCACGGCCCGGCGCGCGGCGAGGCTGCGGCCCACCGCGCGCCCGGGCCCGCCACTCCCGGCGCCCGTCGTCGTCGCCTGGCGGCGGCGGGCGCCGGGGCCCTGCGCGTCCGCGTCGCTGCTGGTCGCGGCCGCCGTCACGGCCTTCCCGCGGAGGGCGGGCCCCCGGCGGCGGCGCCCCCGGCGGCGGGTCCCTGGACGTCCCCGGCACCCGTCCCGGTGCCCGCCGCCCCGGCGGAGGGCACCGGGAACGGAGCCGCGGGCAGCACCGCGGAGGGCGCGGCGGAGGCGCAGGACGCAGCGGCGGGCCGGGCGCAGGACCCGGCGCCGGCGGGCACGGCCCCCGACCGGGTACCCGTCGCCCCCGCCACCCAGGCGCCCGGCCCGGAGGTCCCCGCCCCCGTGCGGGTGGTGGTGGCCGGCTCGCCGATCGACATGCCCGTGGTCCCGGTGGGGATCGAGGACAACGGCGCCATGACCATCCCGGACAACCACGTGGAGCTGGGCTGGTACCGGTACGGGCCGGCCCCCGGCTCGGAGGAGGGCGCCGCGGTCGTCGCCGGGCACGTCGACACCCTCACCGAGGTCACGCCGATGGCGCGGCTGAAGGACGTGCCGGTCGGGGCGGAGATCAGGGTGGAGCGCGCGGACGGCAGCGTCCAGCGCTACCGCACCGAGTCCGTCCGGCACATCCACAAGCAGTCCCTCGCGGACGCGGACCTGTTCCGCCGCACCGGCGAGCCCGTGCTCCACCTCGTGACCTGCGGCGGGGAGTGGCTCGAGGACATCGGGGACTACGAGGACAACGTGGTGCTGAGAGCGGTCCCGGTGCCCTGAGGGGCGGGAGGATGCGGTGTCCATGACCGGATGGCCGGTGTCCACTAGGCTGGGCAGGACGCAGACGCCCGGGGCGCACCCGGTCGCCCGCCACCACGACCTCCGGCCCACGAGGAGCCCTTCGACGATGCCGCCGCCGCCCCCGGACTGGGGACCCGAGCTCGACGCCGCGTTCGCCGCGGGGGACGAGCAGGCGCTCAGCGCGGCCTACCGGCACTGCGCGGGCGTCATCCGGGGCCTCGCCGTCCGGGCCCTGCGGGACGACACGGCGGCGGAAGACGTCGTTCAGGAGGTCTTCATCCGGGCGTGGAAGTATCGGTCCGGCTACCGCCCCGAGCAGTCCTCGACCCCCGCGTGGCTGATCGGCATCGCGCGCAACTGCATCGCCGACGCAGCCCGGACCGCCGGCCGGGAGGCCGAGCGCCGGCAGGCGGACGCCGTCCGGTCGGACCGGGAGCCGCGGCACGAGGAGTCGGACCTGCTCGTGGACCGGCTCGTGGTGCGGGCGGAGGTCGAGCGGCTGGGCCCGCCCCGGTCGACGATCATGGCGCTGGCGTTCTACGAGGAGCTGACGCACCAGCAGATCGCGCAGCACCTGGACCTGCCGCTCGGCACGGTCAAGAGTCATCTGAGGCGCGGCCTCATCAACCTGCGGACACGATTGGGAGACGGTCATGGCACACCTGAGTGAGGAGTCGCTGGTGCTCCTGGCTCTGGGTGAGGCCGGGGACCTGCAGGTCCAGGAGCACCTCGCCGGGTGCCGGGAGTGCGCCACGGAGCTCGAGAGCCTCGGACACGTGGTGCGGGTCGCGCGCGCCGACCCGCCCGCCCCGGCGGCGCCGGGCCGGAGGTCTGGGCCGCCGTCCATGCCGAGCTGGGCCTCTCCGACGCGGTCGCGGCGGATCCGCTCGCCGGGTCCGCGGACCGCGGCCGGGTGCGCGACGGGGACGACGCCGCAGGCGGCGGGGACACCCGTCCGCCGACGACGACGGGCTCGCGGCGGGGCGACCGTCGTGGACCTCGCGGACCGCCGCCGGCGCGGGGTGCCCTATCCGCTGGCCGCCGCCGCGGCCGCGGCGGCGCTGCTCGTGGGCGGTCTCTCGGTCTGGGGGGCGCAGCGGCTGGGCCTGGAGCCGGAGCCCACGGTGCTGGCCACCGCCGAGCTCGAGCCCCTGGCCGGCTACACCGCCCGCGGCTCGGCCGAGGTGGACGAGCTGCCGGACGGGACCCGCCAGCTGGTGGTGCGTACCGACCCGGCCGACGTGGACGGCTTCAAGGAGGTCTGGCTGCTCGCGCCCGACGCCCAGCGGATGGTGAGCCTGGGCGTGATGGCCGGGGACGAGGCCGTGTTCGTGCTGCCCGCGAACCTGGACGTGGGGGAGTTCCCCGTCGTGGACGTCTCGAACGAGCCGATCGACGGGGACCCGACGCACTCGGGGGACTCGATCGTGCGGGGCGCCCTGCAGGCCTGAGCCGGATCACGCCCTCCGGTCAGAGCAGCGCCGAGGTCAGCCGGGCCACGTTGTCCGCGTACTTGTGCCACAGCGGCCGCCGCTTCCACTCCTCGAAGTCCAGCAGTGTGCTGGCCTCGTGGAACTCGGCGACCACCGCGTCCATCCGCCGCCGGAACTCGCGGTCCACGATGTACACGGACACCTCCAGGTCCAGGGCGAACGAGCGTTCGTCCATGTTGGAGGAGCCGATCACCGACACGTAGTCGTCCACGAGCACGAACTTGGCGTGCAGGACCGTGGGGGAGCGGTAGCGGTAGATCTTCACCCCCGCCTCGACCAGCTCCTGGTAGTAGGAGTTCTGGGCGTGGTAGGCGAGGAAGTGGTCGGAGGTCTCGCCCACGAACAGCTGCACGTCCACCCCGGACTGGGCCTCGGTGGTCAGCGCGTGCATCAGCGACTCGTCCGGGACGAAGTAGGGGCTCGCGATGACGATCCGCTCGTTGGCGTTGTAGATCAGGTGGTTGAACAGGCGCAGGTTGTTCTCCGTCTCGAACCCCGGCCCGGAGGGCAGCACCTGGGCGAAGACGGGCCCCTCGACGTCGGGCACCTCGCCGGTGACCTCGTCGAGCAGGAGGTCGCCGGTCTCGGAGTACCAGTCGCTCGTGAACAGCGCGTTGAGCTCGGCCACCACCGGGCCCGCGCACCGGATCATGAGGTCCTTCCACTCCAGGCCCTTCCGCAGGTTCTTCCGCTTGTTGTAGGAGCGGTGGATGACGTTCTGCGACCCGGTGAAGGCCAGGCTCCCGTCGACCACCAGGATCTTGCGGTGGTTGCGCAGGTCGGGCCGCTGCCACTCGCCCTTCCACGGCCGCACGGGGAGCATGCGCCGCCAGGGGAGACCGGAGCGGTCGAAGTGCCGGACGAGCTCCCGGTAGCCCGGATAGCCCACCGAGCCGAGGTGGTCGACCAGCACACGGACCCGCACCCCGCGCTCGTGCGCGCGGACCAGGGCGTCCAGGAGCACCCGGGACGTGTCGTCGACGGCCACGATGTAGAACTCGAAGTGGACGTAGTCCTCGGCCCGGTCCACCGCCTCCGCCATGACCCGCAGGCACTCGTGGTTGTCCGTGAGGATCTCGAAGGAGTTGCCGCCGACCATGGGCAGCGCCCCGAGGCTGTAGTTCAGCGCCGCGGTGGACTCGATCCAGTCCGGCAGCTGCTCGTGGGCGTTGCCGAGGATGTGCGCGTCCGGGGTGTTCTCCCGGATGACGTCGTTCATCTTCGCCTGCATCGCCATCCGCTTCCGGGGCAGCCGCGCCGAGCCGATCACGAGGAAGAGGAGCACCCCCACGATGGGCTGCAGGAAGATCGCCAGCAGCCAGGCCAGCGCCACCGAGGGCCGGCGGTTGTGCGGGATCCAGCCCAGCGCCACGAGCCGCAGGATCCAGTCGAGCACCACCACGACCACGAGGATCGACTCGGGCACGCCGTCCAGGGGCAGCAGGTCGTACGGGAGCAGGCGGAGGTCCACCGTGCCAGCCTATCGGCGCGGTGCGGCCGGCCGCCGCTCAGGCCGGGCGCGGCAGGACGTAGTCGATCTCCGGCCCCGGGCCCTCCCGTCGGAGGAAGCCCGCCGCCACCAGCACCTGGGCGGCCGGGGCGTTCCCCTCGGGCACGCTCGCCCGCACCGCGGTCACGGAGGGGTCCGCGAACGCGACTCCCAGCAACGCCGCGATCGCCTCCCGCGCGTAGCCCTGGTTCCGGCGGTCGGCGGTCAGGGAGCCCACGACCTCCAGCTCCGCGTCGATCGGCGGGCCCACGAAGCCGGCGGCGCCCACGACCTGCCCGCTCGCCTTCTCGAGGACGGCCAGCGGGGCGTAGACGGACTCCGTGGAGAAGTAGCCCCCGGCGAGCAGGGACTCGCGGGCGAAGTCCCTGTCCTCGGGCCCGGGGAACCCCGCGGCGAAGTGCTCCACCGCCTCGCCCGCGGCCACGGCCTCGAGCTCCCCGGCGGTGAACGGGCGGAGCAGGAGCCGGTCGGTCTCCAGGACGGGTGCGGGACGCAGGGCCTCGAGGTCCTCGGTCATGCTGGTGCTGCTTTCTGCGTGCGCGGGTCGTGCGGCAACGGTGCCGAGGATCCGAGGATACCCGCGCCGGGCGGCGCGGGTATCCCCGCGGATCAGGCGAAGTACCTCGGCAGGGTGCCTCGTGGGCCGCGCGGAGCTCCTCCAGGCCGATCCCGAACTCGCCCTGCACGTCCAGGGCGCGGTTCTCGGCGTCCACCACGCCGATCCGCTCGTGCGGGTAGGCGCGCATGGTGCACATGTCCTTGAACCGGACCTCCTCGCTGCGGGGCACGGCCACCACGGCGCGGCCCTGCGTCTCGGAGAAGAGCATGGTGAACAGGTCCACGCCGTCGCGCTCGCACACCTCGCCCAGGCCGATGCGCGCGCCGACGCCGAAGCGCAGCGCCATCTCGGCCAGGGTCGCGGCCAGACCGCCCTCGGCGACGTCGTGGGCGGCGTCGACCATGCCGTCCCGGGACATGTTGATCAGCAGGTCGCCGAGCAGCTTCTCCCGGGCCAGGTCCACGGCCGGGGGGAGCCCGCCGAGGTGGCCGCGCAGGTTCGCCCACTCGGAGCCGTCCAGCTCGTCGCGGGTGGTGCCGAGCAGGTAGATCGCCTGGCCGTCCTCGCGCCAGCCCGAGGGGGTGCGGCGGCGGACGTCGTCGAGCACGCCCAGCATCGCGACCACCGGGGTCGGGTGGATGGCCACGCCGCCGGTCTGGTTGTACAGGGACACGTTGCCCCCGGTGACCGGCACGCCGAGCTCCCGGCAGCCGTCCGCCAGCCCGCGCACGGCCTCCGCGAACTGCCACATGGTCTCCGGGTCCTCGGGGGAGCCGAAGTTCAGGCAGTCGGAGACGGCCGCCGGGCGGGCGCCGGAGGTGGCCACGTTGCGGTAGGCCTCGGCCAGAGCCAGCTGCGCGCCCGCGTACGGGTCCAGGTAGGCGTAGCGGCCGTTGCAGTCCGTGGACAGGGCCACTCCGAGGCCGGTCTCCTCGTCGACGCGGACCACTCCGGCGTCGTCGGGCATGGCCATGGCGGTGTTGCCTTGCACGTAGCGGTCGTACTGGTCCGTCACCCAGTCCTTGGCGCACAGGTTGGGCGAGGCCATGAGCTCCAGGACGGCGTGCTTCAGCTCCGCGCCCGAGGGCCGGGAGGCGTCGGCGGGGGAGCCGCTGAAGTGCTCGGCCTGGAGCCGGTCCTGGTCCGCGGGGCGGTGGTAGGGGCGCTCGTAGACGGGGCCCTCGTGGGCGACGGTGCGCGGGTCGACGTCGACGATGACCTCGCCGTCCCACTCGATCACGAGCCGGCCGGTGTCGGTGACCTCGCCGATCCACGAGTGCTCGACGTCCCACTTGGCCATGACGGCCTCGAAGTCGGCGACCCGCTCCGGGGTCACGACCGCCATCATGCGCTCCTGCGACTCGGACATCAGGATCTCGCCCGGGGTCAGCGTCGGGTCGCGCAGCAGCACCGCGGTGAGGTCCACGTGCATGCCACCCTCACCGTTGGAGGCCAGCTCCGAGGTGGCGCAGGAGATGCCCGCCGCGCCGAGGTCCTGGATGCCCTCCACCAGGGAGCCCTTGAACAGCTCGAGGCAGCACTCGATGAGCACCTTCTCCGCGAAGGGGTCGCCCACCTGCACGGCCGGCCGCTTGGACGGCTTGGCGTCGTCGAAGGACTCCGAGGCGAGCACGGAGGCCCCGCCGATGCCGTCGCCGCCGGTGCGGGCGCCGAAGAGGACCACCTTGTTGCCCACGCCGGAGGCGTTCGCCAGGCGGATGTCCTCGTGGCGCATCACGCCCACGGCCAGCGCGTTGACCAGCGGGTTGCCTGGTAGACGGAGTCGAAGACGACCTCGCCGCCGATGTTGGGCAGGCCCAGGGAGTTGCCGTAGCCGCCGACGCCGGCGACGACGCCGTGCACCACGCGGGCGGTGTCCGGGTGGTCGATCGCCCCGAAGCGCAGCGGGTCCATCACGGCCACCGGGCGGGCGCCCATCGAGATGATGTCGCGCACGATCCCGCCCACGCCGGTGGCGGCGCCCTGGTAGGGCTCCACGTAGGACGGGTGGTTGTGGGACTCGATCTTGAAGGTCACGGCCCAGCCGTCCCCGAGGTCGGTGACACCGGCGTTCTCGCCGATGCCGACCATCAGGTCCTTCGTCATCTCCTCGGTGACCTTCTCGCCGAACTGGCGCAGGTGGACCTTGGAGGACTTGTAGGAGCAGTGCTCGGACCACATGACCGAGTACATGGCCAGCTCCGCGGCGGTGGGACGGCGGCCGAGGATCCTCTTGATCTCCTCGAACTCGTTGTCCTTGAGGCCCAGCTCGGCCCAGGGCAGCTCGGTGTCGGGGGTGCCCGCCGCGTGCTCGACGGTGTCCAGGTTGAAGTGCTTCTCGCTCATGGAGTGCTCGGTGTCCCTTACTTGACCAGTGCCTTGAGGGCGGAGACGAACAGGCCCAGCCCGTCCGTGCCGTCGCGCATGCCGACCTCGCCGGCGGCGGAGGAGTCCGCGCCGAAGCCGGGCTCCACCGCGTGCTCGGGGTGCGGCATGAGGCCCACCACGTTGCCGCGGTCGTTGCAGATCCCGGCGATGTCCCGGCGGGAGCCGTTGGGATTGACGCCGACGTAGCGGAAGACCACGCGGCCCTCGGCCTCGAGGGCGTCGAGGGTGCGCTCGTCCGCCACGTACTGCCCGTCCTGGTTCTTCAGCGGGACCACGATCTCCTGGCCCTGCTCGAACTCGGTGGTCCACACGGTGGCGCTGTTCTCCACGCGCAGGCGCTGGTCCCGGCACAGGAACTTCAGGTGGTCGTTCTTGACCATGGAGCCCGGCAGCAGGTGGGACTCGGTGAGGACCTGGAAGCCGTTGCAGATGCCCAGGACCGGCAGCGGGGCGGAGCCCGAGGTGCCCGTGGCGGTCGCGCCGTCGATGATCCGGCCCATCAGCGGGGCGAACCGGGCGATCGCCCCGGCCCGCAGGTAGTCCCCGTAGGAGAAGCCGCCGGGCAGGACGACGGCGTCGACGCCCTGCAGGTCCTCGTCGGCGTACCACAGGGGAACGGGGGTGCCGCCGGCGAGCATCACGGCCCGCGCGGCGTCGCGGTCGTCGAGGGTGCCCGGGAAGGTGACGACCCCGATCCGGGCGTCCGCGAGCGCGGCGTCCGGTGCGGGGCTGGAGAGGTCCGCGATCAGCGGGGTCTCGGCCATGCTCAGCGCTCCTCGTCCAGGACGGCCACCCGCACGACGTCCTCGATCACGGGGTTGGACAGCAGCTTCTCGGCCGCCTCGCGCGCCTGGGCCAGCACGTCCTCGGTGGCCTCGCCGTCGACGGTCAGCTCGAAGCGCTTGCCCTGGCGCACGCCGGCGAACCGGTCCAGCCCGATCCGCGGCAGCTCGTTGGCGATCGCCTTCCCCTGCGGGTCGAGGATCTCGGGCTTGGGCATGACGTCGACAACAATGCGGGCCATCGGGGAACTCCTGAGGGTCGTGCAGCGGGCCGGGATCCGGCGAACGGTGACCATCCTATCGTTCCGCCGCCCGCCGGGGTGTCCCGGAGCGGCCGGTGCCGCCGGGTGTGGTAGGCGCCACGCCGGGCGGGTTCCGGTGCGGTCTCCAGGGCGGTTCCAAGCTGCGTGCGGTAGACCGTGGTCCCATGAGGAGCACGAGCCGCACGCCCCGCACCGCGGGTGCCGGTCCCGACGACGCCCGGCTGGTCCCGTTCTACCGCCGGGTCCTGACGCTGCTGGGGATCGGCACCGTCCTCGGCGCGCTGACCGAGCTGGCCATGCTGCGGCACTGGCAGGGGCCCGCCCAGCTGGTCCCGTGGGCGGTCCTGACGGTGCTGCTGCTCGCCGCCGCGGCGTGGCTGGTGCGGCGCAGCGCCGGGACGGCCCGCGCCGTGCAGGTCGCCGCCGCGGTCTCCGTGCTGGGCGCCGCCTACGGCGTCTACGAGCACGTCCTGGCGAACCTGCGGGCCGGGCCGCTGGACCCGCGGTACGCCGAGCTCTGGGAGTCGATGTCCGGGGCGGCCCGGCTGTGGCTGGCGTCCAGCGGGGCGGTCGGGCCGTCTCCCGTGCTCGTGCCCGGGACGATGGGCCTGGCCGGGGTGCTGCTCTGGCTCGCC
Organism: Kocuria sp. CNJ-770; assembly: GCF_001942375.1. Lineage (NCBI taxonomy): Bacteria > Bacillati > Actinomycetota > Actinomycetes > Micrococcales > Micrococcaceae > Kocuria > Kocuria sp. CNJ-770. The sequence continues at coordinate 8,070 of NZ_MKJW01000121.1, read as the reverse complement.
GTCCTCCGCTGGCGCCCCGCGGTCGACGGCCCGGAGCTGAGCGCCTAAAGTGGTCAGGGTGCTGAGCATCGGGGTGTCCCGGTGGCCGGCACCCGCACCGTCCGGACCCCATCTCGGAAGGACCACGTCATGAGCCAGCCAGAACAGCAGCAGGACGTCCCCGGCGACCAGTCGGAGATGACCCCCGTCCCGGACTGCGGTGAGCACAGCTACCGCGGCTCCGGCAAGCTCACGGGCAAGGCCGCGATCATCACCGGCGGCGACAGCGGCATCGGCCGCGCCGCGGCCATCGCCTACGCCCGGGAGGGCGCGGACGTCCTCGTCGCCTACCTCGAGGAGGACGACGACGCCCGGGACACCGCCCGCTGGATCGAGGAGGCCGGGCGCAGGGCCGTGCTGGTGCGCGGGGACCTCTCCGACCCGGCGCACTGCCGCAGCGTCGTGGACCGGGCCGTCCAGGAGTTCGGCAAGGTCGACGTGCTCGTCTCCAACGCCGCCTACCAGATGAGCCGCGAGAGCCTCGACGAGATCAGCGACGAGGAGTGGGACTACACCTTCCGGCTCAACGTCGGGGCGATGTTCCACCTGACCAAGGCCGCGGTGCCGCACATGGCCCCCGGCTCGGCGATCATCGGCAGCTCCTCGGTGCAGTCCGACCAGCCGTCCCCGCAGCTGGCGCCCTACGCCGCGACGAAGGCCGCGATCGCGAACTTCTCCGCCGGGCTGGCCCAGATGCTGGGCGAGAAGGGCATCCGCGTCAACAGCGTGGCCCCCGGGCCGATCTGGACGCCGCTCATCCCGGCGACCATGCCCCCGGAGAAGGTCGGCGCCTTCGGCGACGACGTCCCCCTGGGCCGGGCCGGGCAGCCCGCCGAGCTGGCGCCCGTCTACGTGCTGCTGGCCTCCGACGACGGCAGCTACATCTCCGGGTCCCGGGTCGCCGTGACCGGCGGCAAGCCGATCCTGTGACGGCCCGTCCGCGGCCCGTCGTGGCACCGGGCGACCTGTCCCCCCGCCGGGACGGCTATGTGGAGCTGCGCTCCTACGCGGCCATCGGGGACGGCCGCACGGTCGCGATGGTGGCCCACGACGGGTCCGTGGACTGGTACCCGGTGCCCGATCTCGACTCCGCCCCCGCGTTCGCGCGCCTGCTCGACGCCGAGCACGGCGGGTGCGTGGAGCTGTCCCCGGCCGGTCCCTGCGAGATCGCGCGCAGCTACGTCCCCGGCACGAACGTGCTGCAGACCACCTACACGACCGGCACCGGGACGGTGCGGGTGACGGACTCCCTCAACGTCGGCTCCACCGGGCAGCTGCCGTGGAACGAACTGGCCCGCACGGTGGAGGGGGTCTCCGGGGAGGTGCCCATGACGTGGCGCGTGACCCCCGGCACCATGTTCAACACGGTCTCCCCGTGGATCCAGGACACCGAGCAGGGACCCGTCCTGCGGGTCGACGCGGTCTCGTTCGGGGTGCGCTCGGAGGCGCTGGGCGAGTGCGTGGTGGGCGGGCAGGAGATCTCCGGGCGCTTCGGCACGACCCCGGGCTCCCGGCACCTGCTCGCGGTCGTCTCGACGCACAGCGAGCCCCTGCGACTGCCCACCCCGGAGAGCATCCGCAAGAACGTGGACCTCACCCTGGACATGTGGCGGCGCTGGACCGACCTGCTGGAGTACGACGGGCCCTACCGGGCCGACGTGGAGCGCAGCGCCCTCACGCTGAAGATGCTCAGCCACGGGCCGTCCGGCTCGATCGCCGCCGCCGCCACCACCTCGCTGCCGGAGAACCGGGCGGGCACCAAGAACTACGACTACCGCTTCGCCTGGGTGCGAGACGCCGCCTACACCCTGCACGCGCTCCTGCGCCTGGGCGAGCAGGAGGACGTGCACGCCGCGGTGTCCTGGCTGCTGCGCCTGGCCCGGGCCCAGTCCCCGGAGCTGCACGTGCTCAACCGGCTCAACGGTGCGGTGCCCGGGGACGGGATGACCGTGTACGAAGCCCCGGGATGGCAGGGGGTGGGCCCCGTGGTGTCGGGCAACGCCGCCGCCGAGCAGCTGCAGCTGGGCGTCTACGGGGACCTCTTCGACATGGTGGACCTCTACGTGGGCGGCGGCAACGTGCTCGACGCGGCCACCGGGCGGATGCTCGCCGACGTGGCCGACCGGATCTGCGACCTGTGGCGCCGTCCCGACGCCGGGATGTGGGAGCTGCCCGAGCACCGCCACTACACGAGCTCGAAGATGGGCTGCTGGCACGGCCTGGACCGTGCGGTGCACCTGGCCGACGTCGGCCAGATCCCCGGCAGCGCCGACCGCTGGCGCGCGGAGCGGGACCGGATCGCCACGTGGATCGACGAGAACTGCTGGAACGACGCGCGCGGGGCCTACGTCTGGTACCCGGGCACGGACGAGCTCGACACCTCGGTGCTGCTGCACGCGATCAGCGGCCTGGACCGGGGGCAGCGGATGAGCTCCACCGTCGACGCGCTGCGGGAGGAGCTGGGCACCGGCCCCCTGCTGCACCGCTACAGCGGGATGCAGCACGAGGAGGGCGCCTTCGTCGCCTGCTCGTTCTGGGCCGTGGCGGCGCTCGCGCACGTGGGACGGCAGGACGAGGCCGTCGAGCTCATGGACGAGATGCTCGGCCGGGGCAACGACCTGGGGCTGTACACCGAGATGATCGACCCCGCGGACGACGCCTTCCTCGGCAACTTCCCGCAGGCCCTGAGCCACCTCGCGCTGCTGACGGCGGCCCTGACCCTGGAGGAAACGGGCCGGTCCTGAGCGGCGCTGCTCCCGCGACGCGGCCGGCGCCGGTCAGGACCCGGCCGTCAGTACCGGTCGGCGGAGACGAGCCGGACGAGCTCTCCGACCCGGTCCTCGGGCAGGGAACGGGCGACGTCCGCCTGGCTGAGCATCCCGACGAGCTCCTGCCCGTCGATCACCGGCAGGCGACGCACCTGGTGCTCCTGCATGGTCCGCACGGCCTCCTCGACGCTGTCGTCGGCCCCGATGGTCACGGGCTTGCCCTCGGCGAGCTCCCGGGCCCGGGCCGTCCGGGCGTCCCCACCGTCCGCGATGCAGCGCACGACGATGTCCCGGTCGGTCAGCACGCCGACCAGCCGGCCGTGCTCCCCGCAGACGGGCAGGGCACCGACGCCCAGGTCCTTCATCTTCCGCGCGGCCGCCTCGAGGGTCTCCCGCTCGCCGATGCACTCCGCACCGGGGGTCATGATCTCGCGTGCCTTCGTCATGGCTGCTCCTCCTGCTCGGTGGACGAGGACCGCCGTCGCGCCGGCGGTCCGTGGCACCAGGGTAGGAGCCGCGCCCGGGCCTGTCTGCCCCCGGGGGCGGATCCGGACCGGCGTCGTGGCGGGGCCGGCGGGCTGGAAGAATGGGGCCATGACCCAGCACCCTCCGACGACCACCCCCGGACTCGACGGCCGGGACGCCGAACGACTGGCGCAGGCCCTCGTGTCCCGGGACGTGACGGTCTTCGTGGACGGCACCTCCCTGCGCCTGCCGGAGGGAGCCCGCGACGCCGTCGTCGACCTCCTGTCCCGGCTCACCCGCGGGGAGTCCGTCACCGTGAGCTCCGCCCGGCAGCCGCCGACCGGCTCCGAGGAGCTGCTGACCACGTCCCAGGCGGCGGCGCTGGCCGGGATCTCCCACACCTACCTGCGCAACCTCACCAGCGAGGGGGTGATCCCGGTGCAGTACCGCGGCAGCCACCGCCGGATCCGCCGCTCGGACATCCAGACCTGGCTCGCCCGCCACGGCGACGACGCCGCCGACGCCGCCGACGCCGCGGCCAGGAGCTGCTGACCACGTCCCAGGCGGCGGCGCTGGCCGGGATCTCCCACACCCACCTGCGCAACCTCACCAGCGAGGGGGTGATCCCGGTGCAGTACCGCGGCAGCCACCGCCGGATCCGCCGCTCCGACGTCCAGACCTGGCTCGCGGGGCGGCAGCGCGACGACGCCGGGGGCGCGCCCGCGGCGGACTGACCCCGGTTCAGCCGAAGCGGGCCACGACCCACCCGTCGACCACGTCGACCGCGGCGGCGGTCAGGTCCTTGGCCGGGTCCGCCGGCGCGCGCCGGCCGGCCGCGAGCGCCAGGCGCGAGCCCAGGAACCGGCCGTCGGAGGCGAACACCCAGTAGTGATTGGGGCACTCGAAGCTCTCGGCGCGCCCGGCGGCCTCGCGGCACACGACGGCCTGCTGGTGGGTGCAGGCGTTGCGCAGCACGTGCAGGACACCCTCCGCGTCGCGGGCGACGATCACCGGCCCGCCGCGGGCGGCGGCGGTCACGAAGTCGAGCGGGCCCGGGACGGCGGAGGCCTCCACGATCCGCTCCCACGGTCCGGCGGATTTCACGCGGCGGCCCCGCCGGTGGCGTGCTCCGGGTCGAGCAGGTCGACGGCCTCGGCCAGCCGGCGGCGCAGCGGCTCGGCCCGCCGGGCGAAGTCCCGCTGCCGGCGCACGTACTCTGCCTTGCCCTCCGGCGTCTCGATCCGCACGGGTGCGTAGCCCCAGCCGGAGAGGTCGTAGGGGGCGGCCCGCATGTCGGTCTCCCGCACGTCGCGGGCCAGCTCGAAGCAGTCCATGAGCAGCTCGGAGGGGATCGCGGGCACGAGCTTGTACGCCCACTTGTAGAGGTCCATGGTGGCGTGCAGGCAGCCCGGCTGCTCCAGCCGGCGCTGGGACTCCCGGGTCGGCTGCAGCTCGTTGAGCGGGACCGCCTGCGGCTGGAAGAACCGGAACGCGTCGAAGTGGGTGCAGCGGATGCGGGAGGACTCGACGACGGCGTCCGTGCCCTCGGCGCCCAGGCGCAGCTCGAGGTACTCGTGCCGGAGCGCGTTGTCCTCCGAGCGGTAGGCCATCGCCCACTCGTGCAGCCCGAAGCAGCCGAAGAAGCCGGGGTTGCGCGCGTGCGCGCCGAGGACCGCGCGGGCGAAGTCCACCGCGGCGCCCCGCCGCTCCCGGAAGGCGGCGGCATCGACCGTCACGGCCCCGTTGGAGGCGTCGAGCCCGAGCGCCGACAGCTCGGGGCCGGTGAGCGGGCGGTAGAACTTCTCCGCCGAGCGCCCGGCCGCGTCCAGAAGGACCGTGCCCGTCCCGGGGTGCCAGCGCTTGAGCTGCGCCGGCTTGAGCGTGTAGTAGGTGAACAGGAAATCCTCGACCGGGTGCTTGGCCCCGCGGTGCCGGCGGGCCACGAACGGGTCCGCGTGGGCGGCCGCGCGCCGCTCGTGGGCGTGCGCGCGCGGCTCCCAGTCCGCCCGGGACAGGACGGCGACGGGGCGGGTCGCAGGACCCGCCCCGTCGCCGGTGGAGTGCGGCAGCCCGGTCAGCGGCCCGTCCCCGCGTACACCGTGGCCTCGTCCTCGGAGTCGAGGTCGAAGGCGCTGTGCACCACGCGCACGGCCTCGTCGAGGCGGTCGGCGGACGTGACCACCGAGATCCGCACCTCGGAGGTGGAGATCATGTCGATGTTGATGTTCGCCGCGGCGAGCGCCTCGAAGAACGTGAACGTCACGCCCGGGTTGGACTTCATGCCGGCGCCCACCAGGGAGAGCTTGCCGACCTCGTCGTCGTACTCCAGGCCCGCGTAGCCGATCTTCTCCTCGGCGGCGCGCAGCAGGCTCATGGCCAGCTCGCCCTGGGACTCGTCCACCGTGAACGAGAGGTCCGTCAGGGGGTCGTCACCGGTGGAGATGTTCTGGACGATCATGTCCACGTTGACCTTCGCCTCGGCGAGGAGCCGGAAGATGCGGGCGGCGATGCCGGGCCGGTCCGGGACGCCGACGACGGTGACCTTCGCCTGGGTCCGGTCGTGGGCGATGCCGGAGATGAGCGGCTGTTCCAAGGGGATCTCCTTCGGGGAGGTGGCGGCGTCTTCGGGGTCCGGGATCACCCAGGTGCCCTCGTTGTGGCTGAATGACGAACGGACGTGCAGCTTCACGCCGAAGCGGCGGGCGTACTCGACGCAGCGCAGGTGCAGGATCTTCGCGCCGTTGGCGGCGAGCTCGAGCATCTCCTCGCTGCTGACCACGTCCAGCTTGCGCGCCTTGGGCGCGATGCGGGGGTCGGCGGTGAAGACGCCGTCGACGTCGGAGTAGATCTCGCACACGTCGGCGTCCAGGGCGGCGGCCAGCGCCACGGCCGTGGTGTCCGAGCCGCCGCGGCCGAGCGTGGTGATGTCCTTGGTCTTGCGGTGCACGCCCTGGAACCCGGCGATGATCGCGATGTTGCCCTCGTCCAGGGACTCGCGCACGCGCTGGGGGCTGACCTCCACGAGCAGGGCGGCCCCGTGCGCGCCGTCGGTGACCATGCCCGCCTGCGACCCGGTGAAGGACTGGGCGGGAGCGCCCATCCCGGACACCGCCATGGCCAGCAGCGCCATGGAGATGCGCTCCCCGGCGGTGAGCAGCATGTCGAGCTCACGGGCCGGGGGCTTGCGGGTGACCTCCCGGGCGAGGTCCAGGAGGTCGTCCGTGGTGTCGCCCATCGCGGAGACCACCACGACGACGTCGTGGCCCCGGTTGCGCGTCTCGACGATCCGCCGTGCAACGCGGCGGATGCCGTCGGCGTCCGCGACGGAGGATCCACCGAACTTCTGCACGATCAGGCTCATGGGTACAACTCCTGTGGTCGAGGTCGGCCTGCGGTCAGCACCGGGCCGTGCGCCCGCTCCCCACGGCAGGCCACCAGGACATCCTACGCGAGTCGCTCAGGCCACGACCGTGCGGCCCTCGAAGGCCCGCCCCAGGGTGACCTCGTCGGCGTACTCGAGGTCACCGCCCACGGGCAGCCCGGAGGCGAGACGGGTCACGCGCACCCCGAGGGTCTTGAGCATCCGGGAGAGGTACGTGGCGGTGGCCTCGCCCTCCAGGTTCGGGTCGGTGGCGAGCACGACCTCCTGCACGGTGTCGTCGGAGAGCCGGGTCATGAGCTCCCGGATCCGCAGCTGGTCCGGGCCGATGCCCTGGATGGGGCTGATGGCCCCGCCGAGCACGTGGTACCGGCCGCGGAAGCTGCGCGTGCGCTCGATGGCCATGACGTCCTTGGACTCCTCGACCACGCAGATGACGCTGCCGTCCCGGCGGGCGTCGCGGCAGATGGCGCACTCGTCCAGCTCGGAGACGTTGCCGCAGATCCGGCAGAACTTCACCTTGTCCTTGACCGCCGTCATGGCGTCGGCCAGCCGGCGCACATCGTCCTTGTCTGCGTCGAGGAGGTGGAACGCGATCCGCTGCGCGGACTTCGGCCCGACGCCGGGCAGCCGGCCCAGCTCGTCGATCAGATCCTGAACAGCGCCTTCGTACACGTTCTCCTCGATTTCCGGGCCGGTCCGCGGCCCTCCTGCTCGTTCCGGGCCACGGCGTTCCCCGGCGCCCGTGCGGGGCGGTCAGCGGTCCGGCCGCCGGGCCTCACTCCCCGGTGTGGAGGTCCCGCTCCTCGATCAGCATGCCGCCGAGGATGCGCTCGATCGCCGCACGGCCGTAGAGGGTGGAGTCCTCGAGCGCCTCGTCGTCCGAACTGGGGACGAAGGAATCGTCCCATTCTACGCCGCCGTCCCGCTCCGCCGCCGCGCTCGGGTCCGGGGCCCGGCGCCCGGCGGCGATCGCCGCGGCGTGGCGCTCCCGGAAGCTCAGCCGTTCCCGCCTACCGGCCTCCGCGGCGCCGTCGCGCGGAGCGGCGGGCGGGGCGGCGTCCGCGGGTGTGCTGCGCAGAGCGGTCTGCCGGGCCCGGGGCGCGGCACCGGCCGCGGCGGGGCTGTCCCGCACCGCGGCGTCCTGGGACGGAGCCGGTCGTTCGGTGCGGTGCTGCTGCGCGGGCCGCCACTGCTCCGGGGGCGCCTCGTCGAGGTCCTCCGGGTACGGGGGCTCGTCCGGGTACGGGGCTCGTCGAGGTGGGGCGGTTCCTCCGGCGGCGGGACGTCGTCGAACGGCGCGTGGTCCCGGCCCCGAGGCGCGCCGCCACCGGCCGGGCGCCCGCCGGACCCACCGGCCGGACGGCTGCGGCCGGCTCCGTCGCCGGGGCCGCCCTGGGCGGGGCCGGCTTCCCGGTG
>NZ_MKJW01000120.1:0-20156 GCF_001942375.1 Kocuria sp. CNJ-770 | reverse complement strand
GGGTGCGTTAACGTGGGGCATGAACGGGCTCTCTTGCTGCGGACGGACGGTGTAGGAACTTCCATCCTGTGGCGAGGAGCCCGTTCCTCATCTCACCGGCACACCCGTGGCAAGAACCTCATGCCCCACAACAACTAGACCCGTGGTGAACATCCTCTTCGACGGTTGGGAACCGGTGGCCCGCATCGTGGTCGTCGGCACCTTGGCCTATACCGCGCTGGTGGTGCTTCTGCGGGTCTCCGGGAAACGCACGCTGTCACGGATGAACAGCTTCGACTTCGTGATCACCGTGGCGATCGGCGCCACCTTCGGGCGCGTCCTCACCACCCGCAGCGTCCCCCTGGTCGAGGCCGTCACCGCCTTCGCCCTGCTGATCACCCTGCAGTACGTGGTGACCTCCCTGCAGATCCGCTCCAAGCGGTTCTCCCGGTTGGTCACCGCCGAACCCACCCTGCTGCTCTACCAGGGCCGGGTGCTCCACGATGCCCTGCGGGCGGAGCGGCTCACCGAGAAAGAGCTCGACGGGGCGGTGCGCAAGCACGGAATGGGCTCACTGCAGGAGGCCGAAGCCGTGGTCCTGGAGGCCGACGGCCGGCTGTCGGTGATCGGCCCCGACAACGCCGGAGACGGCGCGATCCTGCCCCACGACCCGCCAGACTGAGCCATGCCCATCGTGCTCCTGGAACAGGGTGCCGGAAGCACATCCGAGCATCGATGTCCTGGATGACCGGCTCAGCATCCGTCAAGGCCCAGGACGACTGGAGCGTGACAGACACCCTCCTTGACGGATGAACTCGGGAGGGTTTCCTGCACGACCGGAGGACGTCTGAGCTGGTTTCATGACCGCGAAGCGGCCACATGCAAACCCCGCCCCTCGAGACGTCAGGCCGTGATGGTCGGTCCATCAGACGGTCGAAGCTTCTCGGCGATGAGAACGACGGCTACGCTCCAGCCGGATGTTGCGGTCAATGCGGAAGACCACCCCATCACCACGGCTCACTTTTCGACCGTTTTGGCACGGGGACCGCCTCAGAGGCGAGTCGCTACCAGTGAGAACGCGTCCGGTCGTGCGCCCGTGCGGGAAAGACCGCACGGGGCCGGCCCCGTAGGAGGAGATTCCATGTCCGCGCTGCTGTTGTCCTTCGCCGTGTTGTTGCTGATCGGGATGCTGATCTCCGAACGCGCCAGCCGTACCGTGCTCTCCACCGCGGTGCTGTTCCTGCTGGGCGGGTTCGTCCTCGGAGGCGGTGTGCTCGGGGTCGTGCCGATCAGCTCGGGGGACCCGGTGGTGGCGACCTTGGCGGAGCTGGCCCTGTTCTCGGTGCTGTTCACCGACGGCATGAAGGTCGGATTCACGGATCTGCGAGTGGCCTGGCGGCTGCCCGGTCGCGCACTGCTGCTGGGGCTGCCCCTGACCCTGATGCTCACCGCGGTGCTGGCCCACTTCGCGGTCGGGCTGCCCTGGTTGGAGTCCTTCCTGCTCGGGGCCGTGCTGGCGCCCACCGACCCGGTGTTCGCCTCGGCGATCGTGGGACGCGAGGAGGTGCCCGCGAAGTTGCGGCACCTCCTCAACGTGGAGTCCGGAGTCAACGACGGACTGGCGCTGCCCATCGTGCTGGTGCTGCTGGCCGCGGCTGGGGGCACCGAGGCCGGGGGCTGGCAGTTGGCCGAGGAGATCGTCCTGGGTGTTCTGGTCGGGGTGCTCGTGCCCTTGATCGTGCTGCGCCTGGAGCGGCTGCCCTTCCTGCAGGCCCAGCACAATCTCCAGCCGCTGCTGACGGTCTCGATCGGCCTGCTCGTGCTGGCCATCTGCACCGCCACCCACGCCAATCTCTTCCTGGGCGCCTTCGCCGCGGGCATCACCGTAGCCACCTACGGTCCCGGCTTCCGGGAGGAGTTCGAGCAGTTCGGGGAGCTGCTCACCGAGCTGCTCAAGCTCGCCGCGATCCTGGTGTTCGGCGCGCTGATCACCCCGGCCTTCCTCTTCCAGGAGATCCCGTGGACCGGGTGGGTGTTCGCCGTCCTGGCACTGGTGGCCGCCCGCCCGCTGGCCCTGCTGGTTTCCTTCCTCGGCTCCGGGCTGCCGCGCAGCCAGCAGATCGCCGCGATGTGGTTCGGGCCCAAGGGCTTCGCCTCGGTGGTCTACGGGCTGCTCGTGCTGGAGTCCGGGATCAGCCAGGCCGACCAGCTGTTCCACCTCATCGCCCTGGTGATCTTCCTGTCCATCCTCGCCCACTCCTCCACCGACGTCGTCGTGGCCAAGAAACTCGACCAACGACAACCCCTGCTGTGACCGAACGCCGGCTGCAGGCACCCCGGGGCGACACAAAAGTCTCCGGGACGGCTACGACGGCCCATGACCTCTGCGTGGGTCATTGACGCGGGTGCTGGCCGGCAACACCCCGGACCTGACCTTGACCTATACCCTAGTGGGGTATATTTTCGCTGGTCTGGACGCATCCTCCACTACCGGGGCGTCGTGTATCCGCTGTCAATTAAGGAGTGCTTTCGTGACCGATGCGCTGAAGATCACCGCTCGCCCGCTGCCGCTGGTCGACGCCGGGGGCGGCTGCGCCTGCTGCGGCCCCACTCCGTCCACCGCAGAAGCCGCCGCTGACGCCTTTGAGCAGCACAACCCTCCGGCGCAGATCGCGGTCTTCGAGGTGGAGGGCATGACGTGCGAGCACTGTGTGGGGCGGGTCACCGATGCCGTGAAAGCAGTGGAGAGCGTGAGAGAGGTCCAGGTTCAGCTGGTTCCTGCCGGCCTGTCGATGGTGACCGTGGCCACGGACCGGCTGCTGTTGCCGGCCACGGTGCGCGCCGCGATCGAGGAGGCCGGTTACTCCGTCTCCGGTTCCTGACCACCCGACGCGGACCGACCACACCGTCGGGAAGTGATCGCGGCAGGGCAGGAAGGACATACAGCTCCTCATGGACCACGGCACGCAGACGGTAGAAGCCACAGAACGAGACGCCGGGTCACGATGGCTGATGGATCGGACGGCCAGGAATTCTCAGTGATGTAGTTGGCGTCTGCTCTCCGACCAGGTGTTGCGCCCGTGGCGACAGGAGCATGCACTCTGCAGCACGTGATGTGGAGGCCTCCGAGACTGAGCCTGGCATCCGCGACCACGGCCGTGGAGGATGAGGTCGTCAGGTCGTGGCCGTTGCGATCAGCGGCTACGGCGAAGTCCTGCGAGAGAAGATGACCGTGGTGGGATCATCGACCAGCGGGGCCAGCGAGCAGCCGATGCAGAACGTGCAGAGGAACCCGGAGAAGGACCCGGCCGAGACCGCCGACAAGGGAACCGTTCAGGACCAGAAGCAGGACCAGCACGAGGGCGAACAGCAGTAGCTCGACAAATTCACCACCGCCGAGCCCGGAGCACCCCCGGATCAGCGGGAACGGCCGCTTTGTTGCCGCGTGCGAGAGCGGCAGAACCGGCCCTGCGGTGGCCGAGCAGGCCACGACAGGGCCGGTTCAACGGTCTCGGGATCGACTCCTCAGGGTTGGGGTGGGGTGACCGGCTCGGCACCGCGCTGGATCTTCACCCCGGTGAACTCCACATCGACGGGCTCGGTGAACCGGCGGCCGTTGACCTCGTCGTGGCGCATGAAGGCCGGCGGGTCGATGTGCACCCGCAGGGTGTACTCCCCGTCCTCGGGCACGACCCAGTTCCGCGCGTAGTGGTAGAGCATCGGGTGCCACACCAGCTCCTGGGCGTACGGGCCCAGCTCCTCCCCGCCCGGGGTCACCAGGGTCGCGGTCACACCCACCGCCGGCACGAACCTCCCGTCGGCGGCGTCGCACACGGCGATCTCCACATGCACGTTCTCCTCTTCGGGGTTGACCCAGCTCAGCGCACCGTCGCGGAAGGAGTACATGCCCTCGGCGTCTTCGATGGCGTAGCCACCAGGTAGTCTCCGGCCTGCTGGGTGCCGCCGTCGTGGGCGACCTCCTCGGCCATGTACTTCAGGGCCTGGGCGTAGGCCTCCCCCTGGGCGCGGGCGCGCTCGAGCTGCGGGCCGGTGGCCTCGGACGTGTTCGGGTCCATGGGCGGTCGATGCTGGGACATCGGGGGCTCCTCTCGTCGTCGACAGTTCCTCCATGCTGGCGCGATCCGCGGGCACCGGCAACGGTGCACGTCGAGATCCGCTCCGGTTGCCCGAGACGACGGATACGGCCCCCGTGCGGCACGGGTCCGCCGTGCAAGGCCCGGTGACCGGCTACTGCGGGGACTGCTTCCCGTCGTTCGGGCGGGTGCCGAGCGCGAGGTTCAGCCCCCAGCCCAGGGCGGTGATCAAAACGATCGCTCCGGCCATGGAGGCCAGTTCCTCGGGTTGGGTGAGGATGCCCAGGCTCACGATCAGGGTGGTGGCCCCGGCCGGTGGGTGCGGGGTCTTGATCGCGGTGAGCACCAGAGTGGTCAGCGCCACCGACACGGCCCCGGCCAGCAGGAAGGCCGGGGTGAGACCGCCGGAGGCGACGGAAGGATCGTCCTGCAGCCCCAGCCCGTAGAGCACCGCGGCCCCGGCCAGCAGCCCCACCCCGTGTCCGATCAGGGCGTTGAGCGGGCGGGAGGCCTTCTGCCGCGGGGACTCGAAGAACAGCATGACCGTGGGCCCGAGACTGGGAAACAGCCACGGCTGATGCAGCGCCAACCCGACCGCCCCGCTGGCCGCCAGCACGACCAGCGACAGGACCGCAGCGTAGAGGCCTGCACCTATCGATCCCGCCTTGTCCTTGAGCTTGTTCAACATCAGGGTCCTCCGTATCCCGGGCTGAGTGGTTCTCGTCCGCGATGGGGACCTCCGGGGTCCTCATGGGCGCCCTCCTGGCCCGCCGGATCGGGACGGGTCCACCGTCGTACGGCCAGCCTAATCATCAGGCAACTGACCATCGGTGGAGCGGTGGCGCCCCGACCCGATCGGGGACGGGGCGCTCGCCGTCTCGTGAATGGCAAGGAGAACGAGGTTCCGTGGAGGGTTTGTGCTGGTGCTGGCCGCGCCGCCGGCGGCCGGGAACTTCCCCGGCGGGGTGGCCGCGGAGCTTCCCGAGGTCTCCGACCGTGTCCTGTCCCTGGCGCTGCACCTGGCCGCCGGGATCGTCACGGCTGTGATCGGTCTGGAACTGATGCCCGAAGCCCTGGCGGCGTCGGTGCCCTGGGTGCCGATCGCCGCCTTTGTCGGCGGCGGGGCGCTGTTCATGGCCTGGAGAAGCTCATCCACTCCATCCAGCACCGCCACCGCCCTGACCCCCTCCCTCGGGCTGCTCCTGGCCCTGGGCCAGGTCCCGGCCGATGCGCCCGAAGGCCTCGCCGCCATCGCCACCCTGCGGGCGGCCGGGATCCCGCGTCGCACCCGGGTGCTGATGGCCCTGGGCTTCGCCGCCCCGATCCTGATCGGGGCGAGCCTGGGCTGCGTCGCCCTGCGCCAAGCCCCCAACCGCTCACCCTCTCCGTGCTGGCCATGACCGGTGGGGCGCTGACCAGTGTGGTGGTCGAGGAGATGCTCACCGAGGCCCACGAGGGTGAGACCAGCGTGTGGGGCCCGATCCTGCTCACCGGCGGCTTCGCCGTCTTCGCCCTGATCTCCGTCTACGTCGGGGCCTGACCGGGGCTGGGGCACGGCATCATGTGCCACGTTCGCTCCTCGCCCACGCCTGGGGTCCGCGCCCGGGAGGACGTCGCCTCGGCGGATGGGGGGTGGAACTGGCAATGCCCTCGCAGGCACCCACAGAGGCCGGGTCCGGGCTGGTGGACAGGTACGGGCGGCGGGCCACGGATCTGCGGGTGTCGCTGACGGACAGGTGCATGTGCGCTGCACGTACTGCATGCCCGCGACGGGTCTGATCTGGTTGCCGAAGGAGCAGGTGCTCCCCCGGGCGGAGATCGTGCGGCTGGTGGGCATCGGGGTGGACCGTCTCGGGGTTCGGCAGCTGCGCCTGATCGGAGGTGAGCTGCTGGTGAGGGCCGACCTGGTGGAGATCATCGCGGTCTACGGACCCGACACCCTGATCTGCCGATCTCGCTGACGGCTAGTGCCTTGGGCCTGGACCGCAAGGCCGCGGCCCTGCAGCAGGCCGGTCTGACCCGGATCAACGCGGTGCTGATGCGCGGGATCAACGACCACCAGGCCCCGGAGCTGCTGGAGTGGGCCCTGGCGCGGGGGTCGAGCTGCGGTTCATCGAGCAGATGCCCCCTGGACGCCGACCACGGGTGGACCCGCGATGACATGGTCACCGCCGCGGAGATCCGCCGGTTCCGGGAGCAGGACTTCCTGCTCGCCCCGGACCCACGGAGCCGCGACGGGGTCCCGGCCCAATGCTGGGAGGTCCGACGCCGGGCCGAAGCGGGAGTGGTGGCCGGCACGGTGGGGATCATCGCCTCGGTCACCAAGCCGTTCTGCGCCGACTGCCGCCGCACCCGCATCACGGCCGAGGGGAAGGTGATGAGCTGCCTGTTCTCCCGGCAGGAGACCGACCTGCGCCACCTGCTGCCCTCCGAGGCTGATGACGCGGCGATCGCCGCCCGCTGGCAGAAAGCGATGTGGGTCAGACCGGCCGCCCACGGCATGGACCACACCGGCCTGGACTCCCCCGACTACGTGCAACCGGACCGATCCATGAGCGCCATCGGCGGCTGGCCCGGCCGGCGGAGAGGTCCGCCGGATCCTGGTGGTCACCCCGCGTCCGGGGTGGATCTGGGCGCCGATCGGCCCCGACCACAACTCTCAGCACGCTTGTTGTCACCGTGGTGCGTGCGTAGAGTGCGGAGCAGTCCGGGCGCGGGCACCGCGCCGAAGCAGGCCGCAGCAGGGTCGAGGGAACACCGGAGGGGTCTCGATGACGAGCAAGGACCGGATCGCCGAGCCGTGGGGCACTCGCACCCCCTATGCCGCCGGGGAGGACTGGCCGGTACGGGTCGACACCCACCTGGCCGAGGGGGTGGCCCCGGAGGACGTGGACGAATGGGTGCAGTCGGCCTCGATCCTGCACTCCAACGGTGACGGGCTGGACATCGCGGTCAAGGACGGGCGGATCGTCGGGGTCCGGGGCCGGGCGGCGGACCGGGTCAACCACGGCCGGCTGGGCCCGAAGGACCTCTACGGGTGGCAGGCCAACGCCTCATCGGAGCGGCTGACGAAGCCGCTGATCCGCAAGCGTGGCAAGCTCGTGGAGACCGACTGGGACACCGCCATGGGCCGGATCGTGGACCGGACCCGGGAGCTGCTGGCCGAGCAGGGGCCCAGCGCAATCGGGTTCTACACCACCGGTCAGCTCTTCGCCGAGGAGTACTACACCCTGGGGCTGATCGCCCACGGCGGGCTGGGCACCAACCACGTGGACGGCAACACCCGGCTGTGCACCGCCACCGCCGCCGCCGCGCTGAAGGAGTCCTTCGCCTCCGACGGGCAGCCGGGGTCCTACACCGACATCGACCACGCCGATGTGATCGCCCTGTACGGGCACAACATGGCCGAGACCCAGACCGTGCTGTGGACCCGGATCCTGGACCGGCTGGCCGGGGAGGACCCGCCGCAGATCATCTGCGTGGACCCCAGGCCGACCCCGGTGGCCCGGCACGCGACCGTGCACCTGGCCCCGCGTCCGGGCACCAACGTGGCGCTGATGAACGGGCTGCTGCACGAGCTCGTCACCCACGACTGGGTCGACCACGACTACCTCGCCGCGCACGCGGTGGGCTACGCCGAGCTGGCGAAGCGGGTGGCCGAGTACACCCCGGAGGCCGTGGCGACGATCTGCGACGTGCCGCCCGAGCAGATCCGGGAGGCCGCGCGCATCATCGGGGGTGCGGAGCGGTTGCTGTCCACGGTGCTGCAGGGCTTCTACCAGTCCAACCAGGCCACCGCCGCGGCGGTGCAGGTCAACAACATCCACATCATCCGCGGGATGCTGGGCGCACCCGGGTGCGGAATCCTGCAGATGAACGGCCAGCCCACCGCGCAGAACACCCGGGAGTGCGGCGGCGACGGGGACCTGCCGGGTTTCCGCAACTGGTCCAACGAGGAGCACGTGGAAGACCTGGCCCGGGTGTGGAACATCGAGCCGTTCCAGATTCCGCACTACTCCCCGCCCACCCACGTGATGCAGATGATGCGCTACGTCGAGGACGGCTCCATCCGCATGCTGTGGGTCAACGGCACCAACCCGGCCGTGTCCCTGCCGGAGCTGGCCCGGGTCCGTTCGATCCTGGAGCAGGACCGGCTGCTGCTGGTGGTCCAGGACATCTTCCTCTCCGAGACCGCTCAGCTGGCCGACGTGGTGCTGCCGGCGGCGACCTGGGGCGAGAAGACGGGCACGTTCACCAACGTGGACCGCACCGTGCACCTGTCGGAGAAGGCCGTGGACCCACCCGGGGAGGCGAAACCGGACCTGGACATCTTCATCGACTACGCCCGCCGGCTGGATCTGCGCGACAAGGACGGGGACCCCCTGGTCAAGTGGCACGACCCGGAATCGGCGTTCGAGGGCTGGAAGGAGTGCACCGCCGGACGGCCCTGCGACTACACCGGACTGAGTTACGACAAGCTGCGCGGTGGTTCCGGGATCCAGTGGCCCTGCAACGAGGAGCATCCTGAGGGCACCGAGCGGATCTACGTCGATGGGGCCTTCTGGTCCGACCCGGAGTACTGCGAGAGCTACGGCCGCGATCTCGTCACCGGGGCCCCGCTGGAACCGGCCGAGTACAAAGCCCTCAACCCGTCCGGCAAGGCGGTCCTGAAGGCCGCCGAGTACCTGCCCCCGCACGAGCTCCCCAGCGAGGAGTTCCCGTTGCAGCTGATCACCGGGCGGACCCTCTATCACTTCCACACCCGCACCAAGACCGCCCGGGCCCCGCAGCTGCAGGAGGCCGCCCCCGAAGTGTGGGTGGAGATCTCCACCGCCGACGCCGCCGCCATCGAGCTCGCCGAGGGCGATCTGACCGAGGTCACCACCCCGCGCGGGTCGGTGCAGGCGAAGGTGCGGATCACCGGCATCCGCACCGGGGTGCTGTTCCTGCCCTTCCACTACGGCTACTGGGACACCAAGAAAGGACATGAGCCGGGCAAGGCCGGGCGGGCGGCCAACGAGCTGACCATCACCGACTGGGACGCGGCCTCGAAGCAGCCGATCTTCAAGACCGCCGCCGCCAGGATCGAGAGAATCGTGTCGGCCGAGGGCCCGTCCCGGGCCCCGACCACCACCGCCTCGGCCCCCGTGACCGACGTCGGCTACCACACCGTCGGCGGCCCGGCCGCCGCAGCGGACGAGGACATCCACGAGACCCCCGCGGAGGCACGGCGATGAAGATCGGTCTGGTCCTGCACGAACTCCACCGCTCCGAGAACGACCTGGCGCACAAGCTGCTGCACGTCTCCGAGCGCCACAAAGCCGACCACTCGATCTACCACCTCGCCCGGGACCTCGCCCGCTGGTCCCAGCACCACGTGCGCGAGATCGCCGAGATCGGCAAGCACTACGACCAGGACCTCGACCCCGAGCCCCGGACCGAGACCGGACTCGGGGAGAGACTGCGTGAGAAGAGCAGCGAGCTCATCGGCCGCCGCAGCCACGCCGCGCTGCTGCTCCTGCTGGACCTGCGGGAGGTGTACACGATGACCTCCGGGGTCTCGGCCGACTGGGAAATGCTCGCCCAGGCCGCCCAGGGCATCAAGCACCACGACCTGCTCGACGTCACCCAGCGCTGCCACCCCGACACCCTGCGCCAATTGCGCTGGGCCAACGCCATGCTCAAGGAGAACTCCACCCAGATCCTCGTCAGCTGAGCGGGAACCGTGCCGATCCAGTGATCGCACGAGTCCGGTCGACAGGTGCGAGCCGGAGTGGCCAGGCGGCGCGCACGAGCGTTGTTGCCTGTCCTCGGTCGGGAACATCTGAAACGGGAACAGCCCCCAGGGCGTAACACGGGGCGACGAATGGCCACACCTGGAGGATGGCGCACCACGCTGATCGGCCAGGCCCGGGGGCTCTCGGGCGGGTTGGTGATCGGGGTGACCTTTCTCTTCACCATGGAGATGTGGTGGGTGGGCCGCTCGACGCCACCCTCGCAGGTGTTGCTGTTGCTGTTGCTCGGTGTCGGGTTCGTCGACGTCGACGTCGGGACTGATGCACGGATCGGTGACACCTTGACCTGACCCACGGTTTGGTTGCCGGTGGCGCTCGCTAGCCGAAGGCCTTCATGGAAGGCTCACCGCTATGCCTCGTCCCTGCCCTCCTGAGTTTCGTGCACGAGCGATCGCTCTCGTGCGTGAGGGCCGCCAGGTCAAGCAGACCGCAGCCGATCTTGGCATCCACCCCGTCACGCTCCATTCCTGGCTACGCCAGGACGACATCGACCAAGGTCGCCGGCCCGGGCGAAGCACCCAGGAATCGATTGCCGCCCGAGCGACGTGAGGACTCGACATGACGTTGATGGCTCAGTGCACTTTCACCCTAAAAGGCTTATTGTTAGGACAAACTTATCGCCCTGAGGAGTCGCACCTTGACCAAGCTCTCGATGAACGTGACGACGACGTTCCACGGCAACGTCGTCAACGACATCGCCGTGGCGAAGGCCGCGGGCTTCGGCGGCATCGAGCTGCAGAGCCCCAAGCTCTACCGGTACCTCGACGCGGGATACCCGGTGGAGTCGCTGCTGCCGCCGCTCGAGGGGATCGAGGTCACCGGGCTCGGTGCCGTGCTCGACCTCGAGCGGCAGGGTGATGCGCGCGCGGAGTTCCTCGCCGAGGTCGCGCGCATGTGCGACATCGCCGTGACGGTCGGGGCACCGATCGTGCAGCTGTGCACGGGCCCGGTCGACTGGAACGTCGTGAAGGATTTCAAGGCGGGTCGCCTGCACACCCACGATCCGCGCTACCGCGGCACGATCGGCCTCAGTGAGAACGACGCCCTGGACGCCGCGGCGTCCAATGTGCGCGAGGCCGCGGACATCGCGGCCGACCGTGGACTGGACCTCTACCTCGAGCCGCTCGCCTGGTCGAACCTCAACCGGCACCGCCACTCGCTGGAGATCGTCGAGCGGGCCGGTCGTGACAACGTCGGCATCGCCCTGGACACCTGGCACTACTGGACCACCGGCGACACCCTCGAAGAGGTGGCCGCCACACCGAAGGAGCTCATCAAGGCCGCGCACATCTCCGACGGCCTCGACCTCGACCGCGAGAACGACGTGCCGGATCAGAGCGTGCACCGCAACGTCGTCATCGGCGGCGGCGCGATCCCGCTGCAGGAGTGGATCGACGCGATCAAGTCCACCGGCTACGACGGGTGGTGGTGCTCGGAGATGTTCAGCGACAAGGCCAACGAGCACGACTTCCTCAAGGTCGCCACCACCATGCGCAATCTGCTCGACATCATGATCTCCTGAGGACACACATGCAGCGCTTCGCCCTGATCGGCGCCGGATTCATCGGCTCCGTCCACGCCCACAGCCTCGCGGCCCACCCGGGAGTGGATTTCCGCTACGTCTACGATCTCGACCCCGCGCGCGCAGCACACCTCGCCGCAGCCCACGGCGCCCGCCCCGCCCGCTCCCTCGAGGAGGCCTTCGATCCGGCCGAGGTGGATGCCGTCTTCATCGCGTCCTCGACGGACACGCACGCTGCGCACCTCCGATGCGCCGCCGACGCCGGGATCGCCGCGCTCGTCGAGAAGCCGATCGACCTCGACCTCGCGCAGGCCAAAGACGTCGTCGCCCATGTCGAGGCCGCCGGCATTCCCGCGATGGTGGACTTCAACCGGCGCTTCGACCGCGACCACGACGCGCTCAAACGCGTGGTCGACTCGGGCGAGCTCGGCGAGATCGCACTCATGCAGCTCACCTCCCGCGGCCCGTCGTTGCCGCCGATCGAATACCTGAAGGTCTCGGGCGGACAGATGCGCGATCAGACCGTGCACTTCTTCGACCTCGCCCGCTGGATCACCGGCGCCGATCCGGTCGAGGTGCACGTGATGGGCTCGGCACTGTCCGATCCGCGGGTCGCGGAGATCGGCGACGTCGACACCTCGATCGCGACCCTCCGTCTGCCCGGCGGGGCACTCGTGCAGATCGACAGCGTGCGCCACACCGGCTACGGCTACGACGAACGCATCGAAGTCCTCGGATCGGCCGGCATGGCCGAATCAGGACGCATGCGCGCCGGCAACGTCACACGCTTCCTCGGCTCCACCGCCACGAGCGACGGCCTGCACGCCGGATGGTTCGAGCGGGTCCAGCCCACGTACGCGGCCGCGCTGGCGGCGTTCGTGGCAGCCCTCGACGAGAACGCGCCCCCGCCCGCCACCCTGGACGATGGGCTCCGCGCGCAGGCCATCGCCGAGGCCGCCACGCTCTCGCTGCAGACCGGACTGCCGCAGACGATCGCCTACTGAGCGCCGGGCAGGACACACCAGCACACTTCCCGGTCACTGGACAGAACGGGTCGGGCCCGAGCTGCGCGTTCGTTGGGAGGCGCCACGATGCTCAGCGTCGTCGATGGGCGCGACAAGGCCGCCTGTGACGACGCCGGTGGGCTATTCCACGAGAACATCTGCATGGATCCCGAGGCGTTGATCAGCATCGACGGATTCATCGATCCGGACGTGTACGTCGACACGGACTGGTAGTCGCGCCTCCCCGACACGGCCGTGCTCCCCGCACCACCTCATGAGCGGCCCTGGCCGCGCATCACTGCACGCCGCACCCGCCGGGTTGCTCGTGCTGCCGGGGGCGGGACTGCACCGCCTTCGGAGCACGCGGGCCACCCGCGCGACCCCGAATTCTGTTGAGGGCGGTCGGTCGCATGAACGGTATGGACGACCGCCCCGGCCCGCACACGGGAAGTTCTCACCGATCGGCACGGCCCAGGACCCCGCCGTCGGCCATGTCCTGGCCCGCACCGTGCCTGCCACCACGATCCCGGTCGTCGCGATGCCGATGGCGCGGTGGTGGCTGCTGGACGCCTCCTCCGGTGAACCGCGCGCGCCGTGGTGGCCGGGGCTGCTCCTCGGTCTTCCGGCGCTGTTCCACGTCCTGGCTCGGCTCCTCCGCGCCCCACGGCCTACTGCCCTGCCGTCGGCGTCCGCGGAGGGGGTGCACGACGCGCTGGTCTCCGTCACTCGGACCGGTGCCGTGGACTCGGAACCGCGAGTCCGCGCCGCCGCCGGCGGCACGGCCCGCCAACGGGTCGAGGTCACGGCTTACGCCATGGCTGCCACACTCGGGGGCTGGTGCCGCAGCCGGCCTGGTCCGTCTTCGCCGCCCTCGCCGGAATCCTGGCCGTCATCCACGTTCTCCGCGCCCGTCATTCCTGGGCATCCCCGCGTACTGCACCACGCAGACCACGCCAACCAACGAACCTCAACTGCATCTTCGTTCCCGTGGATCCTGTCCGGTAGTCGGCCATACGAGGAGCACGGATGGCAGGCCGGCAGGAGGCGGGTCGGACAGTATGGATCAGGCCGTAGAGGAGGTCGTTGAACATCCTTGCCGTCCCCGTGCCGACCGCATGCCGGCGACGGGAAGCCGCTCACCGTGGAAGCGCCTGTGACGCCGTTCCTGCGAGGGCTTTCCAGCAGGCGGGGCCGGTGACCGGACTCCCCGAGCGCTATGTGGGGTTCTTGATGCCTGACAGTTGTTGCAGCACGGTGGTCGTCTGGACCGGGAAGATCTGTACCTGCACGGCTCCGACGTCATGGAATTCGGCCAGTTCGGCAATCTCCCGCTGGTAGGTCGGCAGGTGGCGAGTGAGCCGGTGGCGGTTGTAGGCCTCGGCGGTGGCGGTCGCCCAGGCGTGATGTGCAGAACCGGGTTCCGTAGTGGCGTCGCCGTCCTGGAAGTCGGCCGGGACGTCACCGTCGCGGATCGCTCGCATGGTCAGATCGAACACCAGGTCGGGATCGGGGGTCAGCACCACGTCGGTGACCTGCGTTGCGGCAACCCCGGAGGCAGGCTCTGCGGTGATCACCACGCCCCGAGCGGAGGCGTAGTCGCTCAACGTCTCGCAGAACGCGGTGGGAACAGTCTGCGCGCAGGAGCAGAACGGAGCAGTTGTCGACATCGGACCATCCTTGTCATCGGGCACAACAGAGCACGTCTCGTTGAGCAGAGCACCGCGGGGCTGCCCCACGGACCGGCACCAGCCCGCTGGCCACGGACGATGAACCCGGGCACGCCCTCACCGCCGTTCGGTCGCACATGACAGGCACTGCCCGTGTGATCTGCGGGACACTGCGCGTCATGCTATCCGAACTGTGGACACGGAACTTGACTCCATGCAGGCGCCTTGATCGAGGACTCCCCGGTCCGTCCAGCGAATGTCGCTCCAGGTCCAGCCGCCAACCGGGCCATGTGCAAAGCGGCAAGGGGAAGAGTTGATTCGGCCTGCCGGCCTGGGTCTACAGGCGGCTGGACGGGCAGGTCAATGAACTGTCGAGGCGTTGGACCTGTGGAACACCGACTTCAGGCAGGTCGTCCTGCAGTGCGTCAGGTGCTCGATGGGTGGTACTCGCGCCGCTCGGACGGGAGTGTCCGGCCATAAGCTGACTCCATGCCCTCCTCTGAGTCACCGAGCAGCAACCGCACCCTGGAGCGTGTGGCCGCGATCCTCGACGCGGTGGATTCCTCCTCGGCCTCGGCCAGCGAGTTGGCACGCCGGACCGGACTGTCGGTGTCCACCGCGCACCGGCTTGCCCTGTCGATGGTGGACTACGGCTTCCTGCGCCGCACGGAGAGCGGGGACTTTCGACTGGGACAACGTTTCGTGCAGTCCACGCTGGAGAAGATCGCGTTGCCGATCTTGACCAGTCTGCGGAATGCGACGGGTGAGAGCGCCCAGTTGTGGATCCGGCGCGGTGAGGACCGTATCTGCCTGGTCACCGTCGACAGTCCGCAGGAGCTCCGGGCGACCCTGCCCACGGGGTCCCGCCTGCCTCTGCCGGCCGGTTCGAGCGGACTCCTGCTGGCCAACGAGCCGGAGGCTTTGGACGAGCTCGAGACCCACGGCTGGGTGGAATCGGTCGGCCGTCGAACTGCGGGGCTGGGCTCGGTCAGCGCCCCGGTGGTACTGCGCGGGCAAGTCATCGCAGCGGTGTGCCTGGCCATGCCGCTGGCCCGGGTACAGCTCTCTCCGGGAGCCGATTTCGGGGACGCCGTCGTGGCCAGTGCCGGGCGCATCAGTCAGGACCTCAAGCACAGCGCCCCATAGCCAGTACTCGCCTTCATGCCACAACCCCCTCGACCTCTTTGGTCGAGGGGGTTGTGTGTGTTCCAGGTCACTTGCTATCGTCCTCCCGCTGAACAGGACTTATATCCCACTCAGTGAGAAGTTTCGATTGTCGTCACGCCAGACCAAGGAAGCAGGCACCATGACCGAGAATCTCCGCCTCGAGGGCAACACCCTCCCGTTGGAGGGCATCCGCGTGCTGGAGCTGGGCAGCTTCATCGCCGCCCCCTTCGCCGCCCGGCTCTTCGGCGACTTCGGCGCCGAGGTCATCAAGATCGAGAAGCCCACCGGCGGCGACGAACTGCGTGACTGGCGCAAGACCCGCGGGCACACGTCGATGCTGTTCCGCACCCTGGGCCGGAACAAGAAGTCCGTGACCCTGGATCTGCGCTCGGACACCGGCCGGGAGGCGGTGAAGAAGATCGCCGCCCAGTGCGACCTGGTGATCGAGAACTTCCGCCCCGGCACCCTGGAGAAGTGGGGACTGGGACCCGAAGTGCTCACCGAGCTCAACCCGGAGATGGTGATGGTGCGGATCTCCGGCTACGGCCAGACCGGCCCGTACCGCAATCGCGCCGGCTTCGGCAGCTCTGCGGAGTCCTTCGCCGGCCTGCGCTACATCACCGGGGAGCCCGACCGCCCGGCCGGGCGCGCGGCCGCCTCCATGGGCGACACCGTCGCCGGGCTCTACGGGGTCATCGGCGCGCTGATGCTCATGCTGCAGAAGGCCCGCGGCGCCCGCTCCGAGGGCCCGCAGGTCGTCGACGTCGCCCTCTACGAGGGCGTGTTCAGCCTGCTGGAGTCCCTGGTGCCCGACTACGACGCCTACGGCATGGTGCGCACCCGGACCGGTGGTCGGCTGCCCGGGGTGGTGCCCACCGGTTCCTACCTCTGCGGCGACGACCTGGAGGTCGTCATCGGCGGCAACTCCAACTCGGTCTTCCGCCGGCTGATGACTGCCATCGGCCGGACGGACCTGGCCGCCGACGAGTCGTTGCTGACCACCGAAGCGCGCGGGGCCCGGGAGGAGGAGCTCAACGGGGCGATCACCGCCTGGACCACCAGCATGCCGCTCAAAGAGGTGCTCGCCCACCTCGACGACGCCGGGGTGCCGGCCGGGCCGGTCTACGACGCCCCGTCCATCGCCACCGACGAGCACTACCTCGCCCGGGGCATGATCGAAACCCACGAGGTCGTCGTCGAGGACGAGCCAGAGCTCATCCGCTTCCCCGGGGTGGTGCCCAAGATCCCCGGCCACGAGGGCCGGGTGCAGTGGGTCGGTCCGGAGCTGGGCCAGCACACCGAGGAGGTCCTGCACGAGCTCGCCGGGCTGAACCCCGAGGAGATCGCCGACCTCACCCTGCAGGAGGTGCGCTGAGATGGACGTGCAGCTCACCGACGTGTTCCTGCGCGACGGCCTCCAGGACGAGGACGTCGTCGTGTCCACCGCCGACAAGCTCGCCGTCGCCGAGATCCTGATGGCCGCCGGGCTCACCCGCCTGGAGGTGGCCTCATTCGTCAACCCGAAGAAGGTGCCGCAGATGGCCGACGCGGCCGAGGTCCTGGCCGGCCTGCCGCGCTCCGAGCCGGTGACGTACACGGCGCTGGCTCTCAACGGCCGCGGCATCGCCCGGGCCGTCGAAGCGGGAGCTACCGATGTCCAGGTCGTGACCTCCGCCAGCCAGGCCCACAGCAGCGCCAACGCCGGGGCCAGCATCGAGGACGCTCTGGCGGATCTCGGGCAGGAGGTCGCCCGCTATCCGCAGGCCCACTTCTTCGCCGGGATCTCCACCGCCTTCACCTGCCCCTTCGAAGGTGAGATCGACCCCGCCCACCTGCTGCGGGTCGTGCGGGCGTTCCGGGCCATGGGCATCACCGACATCGGCCTGGCCGACACCCTCGGCACCTCACCCACCGACCAGGTCGTGAACACCGTGGCGTACGTCCAGGACGCCGAACCGGAGCTGACCTACTCCCTGCACCTGCACAACGCCCATGGCCAGGCCCTGGACACCGTCACCGCCGCCGTGGAACGACTGGGGATCATCCGCTTCGACAGCGCCCTCGGTGGATACGGCGGCTGCCCCTTCGCCCCCGGCGCCCACGGCAACATCGCCACCGAACAACTCGTCGCCCACCTGCACGCCGCCGGCCACGACACCGGCATCGACGAGGAGCGCCTGGCCGCAGCCGTGCGTCTGGCCCGCGACGTCCTCGCCCACTCCCCGGTCACCTCGGCCGCCCCGGCCACCCGCTAGCAGCTCCACCCACACCACATCACCTCGCACCGGCGTCCCGCCCGCGGTCCGCCGTGCCCGAAACCGTCCTGGGGGACAACGATGTCTGCTACTTCCCGCACCACGAACACGCCGCCCGCGCCGCCGACCGCCGCCGGATCCGGGGACACCACCGACCGGCACACTGAGACCGTGCCCACTCCTACCCCAGCCCCGCAATCCACCGGCGGAGGCACTCCGTCGGCGCGCAAGCGCGACAAGTACCGCATCGCCGACATGCCCGCCCTCTACTACGGCGCGCTCTTCCTCACCCTGCTCATCGCCGCCCTGACCGACAACCTGCCCGACACCATGATCGTGGGCTTCGCCACCACCGTGGTCCTGGGCGGGCTGCTCATGGCCATCGGCAACCTCGTCCCGGTCATCCGCGACTACGGCCTGCCGACCATTCTGTGCACCTTCGTGCCGGCCATCCTGATCTTCCTCGGCGTCATGCCCGAGAGCGTCGTGGTGGTGGTGGAGAACTTCCTGGCCGGCTACGGCTTCCTGGACTTCTTCGTCGTCGCCGTCATCGCCGGCACCATCCTCGGCATGCCCCGCACCCTGCTCATGAAGGCCGGGCCCCGCTTCGTCGTCCCCCTGCTGGGCTGCATCACCCTCACCTTCGTGCTGATCGGGGCCCTCGCCGCGATCACCGGCTACGGCTTCATCGAAGGCGTCCTCTTCGTCGCCGCCCCGATCATGGCCGGCGGACTCGGCGTGGGTGCGGTGCCGATGTCGGAGATGTACGCCGCCCAGACCGGCACCACCCCGGCGGACTTCATGGGCGACCTCATGTCCGCGCTGGTGATCGCCAACATCGTCTGCATCCTCGTCGCCGGCATCTACAACGGGCTGGGCAAGAACGGCAAGCAGTGGTTCGTCGGATTCAACGGCCACGGCGAGCTCATGCGCATCAAGGGCCGCTCCACCGAGCTGTCCCTGCCGCCGAAGAAGACCGCCGCCACCTTCCTGTCCCTGGGCAAGGGCATCGCCATCTCCGGTGGGCTGCTCGTGCTGGGCACCCTGATCTCCGTCTACCTCCCGTTCCTGCACGCCTATGCCTGGACCATCCTGGCCGCCGCACTGATCAAGATCTTCGGCCTGTTCCCCCGGGAGCTGGAGGAGGCGAGCTCCGAGTGGGGCGAGATGCTCACCACCTACTTCATCCCCGCCCTGCTGGTCGGGGTGAGCATCACCTACGTCAACATTGCCGAGGTCATCACCTCCATCACCGACCCGGTCTTCATGGGCCTCACCGTGGCCACCGTGCTGATCTCCGGGCTCACCGCCGGAACCCTGGGCTGGCTGATGAAGTTCAACTTCGTGGAAGCCTCCATCACCCCGGGCCTGGTCATGGCCGACACCGGCGGATCCGGCGACGTCTCCGTGCTCAGCGCGGCCAACCGCATCCACCTGATGCCTTTCGCCGCGCTCACCACACGCCTGGGTGGTGCGGTGACCCTGTTCCTGACCTCCCTGGCCGTCCCCTTCCTCACGGTCGCCGCCGGCTGAGCCCACGGCTCCTCCACCACACCACGGGGTGCTCCACCGCTGCAGAGCCGTGGAGCACCCCGCCCTGTCCCCTGAGCTCCCCACTCACCTGAAAGGCATGCCTCGGGCGAGAACGTCCGCACCGTGGTCCCACCCCGGTCCCTGGTGGCCGGGGTGGCCGCCAAGGCCCGCCGGGGACTGACCCAGGCGGAGGTCGAGCACTGCCGCACCACCGCCACCGCCACCGCCTACGAAACCCACACCACCCAGCACGCCGACGCCACCCCCACGATCATTGGACACCCCGCATGAACTCCCTCGAACCGCAGCTCACCGAGCCCCGCCGGCACACGGCGACAGATGTCTCCTCCGCGGTGGCCGATGTGCTGGCCGCGCGCACCGATCACCTGTTCGGGTTGATGGGCAACGGCAACGCCCATCTGATCAGCCACCTCACCAGCCGCGGGTTCGGCTTCACCTCCGCCCGGCACGAGGCCGCCACGGTGACCATGGCCGATGCCTACCACCGGGCCACCGGCCGGACCGGGGCGGCCACCACGACCTACGGGGCCGGGTTCACCAACACCTACACCGCCCTGGCCGAGGCCCGCCTGGCCCGCATCCCCCTGGTCCTCGTCGTCGGTGAGGCCCCCACCACGGGCGGCGGCCCTCCGACATCGACCAGACCGCCGCGGCCGCCGCGGTGGGGGTCACCACCCTGGTCGCCACCCCCGGAAACGCGGTGGCGATCACCCACCGGGCCTTCGACCTGGCCGCCCGCACCGTGCAGCCGGTGGTACTGGCCATCCCCTACGACTGCGCCACCGCCGCCCTGACCGAGCCGGTGGACCTCGAGCCGCTGCCGGCCAAGGACACCTGGATCGCACCCGCCGAGGAGCTGGACCGGATCGCGGGACTGCTGCGCGCCGCCGACCGCCCGCTGCTCCTGGCCGGGCGCGGGGTCCTGCTGGCCGGGGCCGCCGCATCGCTGCAGGAGCTCGGCGACCGGCTCGGGGCGCTGTTCATGACCTCGGTGATGGCCACCAACGCCGTGGACTCCCCCTGGAACCTCGGCATCGCCGGGGGCTTCACCCGCGACCACCGCCTGGCCACCGCCCGCCAGGCCGATCTGGTGCTGGTGGCCGGGGCGAGCCTGAACGC
>NZ_MKJW01000119.1:0-21019 GCF_001942375.1 Kocuria sp. CNJ-770 | reverse complement strand
GCTCGGTCGTGGCTTGCGGGGCGGCTTCAGCGGCGACATCGGCGGCGGGTTCTGAGCGCCGCCGCCCGACCGGACCGCGGCCCGCCCGGCCAGGACCACGACCGCCACGACGACCACGACCACGACCACGACCGTCCGACGATCCGGGAGACCCCTCCCGGCAGCACCAGAGGAGACAAGGAACGATGATCAAGCAGTCCATCTTCGGCCGCATCGCCCAGCTCGCGAAGGCCAACATCAACGCCATGATCGACGCCGCCGAGGACCCGCAGCTCATGCTGGACCAGATGGTGCGCGACTACACCGAGAACATCCGGGAGGCCGAGGCCGCCGTCGCCCAGACCATCGGCAGCCTCCGCCTGCTCGAGCAGGACCACGCGGAGGACGTGCGCGAGGCCCAGGAGTGGGGCAACAAGGCCCTGGCCGCCTCCAACCGGGCCGAGGAGTTCCGCGCCTCGGGCAAGGGCTCCGAGGCCGAGAAGTTCGACAACCTCGCCAAGGTGGCCCTCCAGCGCCAGATCCAGTACGAGACGGAGGCGCGGGGCACCGAGCCGCAGATCCAGTCCCAGACCCAGGTCGTGGACAAGCTCAAGGACGGGCTCAACAAGATGCGCGGGAAGCTCCAGGAGCTGTCCAACAAGCGCGACGAGCTCAACGCCCGGCAGAAGTCCGTCCAGGCGCAGTCGCAGGTCCAGGACGCCATCAAGGCCTTCGACGTGCTCGACCCGACCAGCGAGGTCTCCCGCTTCGAGGACAAGATCCGCCGCGAGGAGGCCCGCCTGCTCGGCCAGCAGGAGCTCGCCTCCTCCTCCCTCGACGCGCAGTTCGAGTCCCTGGAGGCCCTGGGCCAGCAGAGCGAGATCGAGGCCCGGCTGGCGGCGCTGAAGTCCCGCAACGCCGAGCGGATCGTCTCCTCCGAAGAGGTCTGACGGGCGGCTGCCCCGCACGCCGGAGGCCCCACGGCCGTGCGCCGTGGGGCCTCCGCCGTACCCGGGGGCCGTGCGCTGCGCCGCCCCGCCGGGTGCCGGGATGACGACGACCACGGCGGACACGGCGAAGGCCCCCGGACCGTGACGGTCCGGGGGCCTTCCGTGGTTGCGGGGGCAAGATTTGAACTTGCGACCTCTGGGTTATGAGCCCAGCGAGCTACCGAACTGCTCCACCCCGCGGCGACAGGTACGACTATACGTGCCGCGAGGTGGAGCCGCAAACCGGCTACTCGGCGGGCTCCTCGGCGGGCTGCTCGGGGGCCAGCGCGCCCTCGGCCTCCGGCTCGACGACGCCGTCCGCCTCGAGCGCCCGCTCGATGGCGTCCTGCAGCCGCTGCTGGGCCTCCCCGTAGGCGGTCCAGTCGCCGTCCGCGAGCGCCTGCTCCGACTCCTGGATCGCCCGGTTGGCCTCCAGCAGGGCGTCGTCGAGGCCACCCGCAGAGGCCTCGCCGTCCGCCGGGGCCTCCCCGTCCGGGGACTGCGCCTCGGCGTCGTTCACGCCGGCGCCGGCGGAGGTCTGGGCGCCGGAGTCGCCGCCGAAGACCTCGTCGAGCGCCTCCTCCAGGGTGGGCGCGAAGCCCACCTCCTCGCCGAAGCCGACGAGCACGCGCCGCAGCGTGGGGTACGCGGCGTCGCCCGAGGACTGCACGTAGACCGGCTGCACGTAGAGCATGC
The DNA here is from genome assembly GCF_001942375.1 of Kocuria sp. CNJ-770. Lineage (NCBI taxonomy): Bacteria > Bacillati > Actinomycetota > Actinomycetes > Micrococcales > Micrococcaceae > Kocuria > Kocuria sp. CNJ-770. The sequence continues at coordinate 19,355 of NZ_MKJW01000119.1, read as the reverse complement.
CGCCGCCGGCGGGCAGGGTGAGCAGGTTGCCGTTGATCACCTCGGACGCGCCCTGGCGGAGCAGGTTCAGCTCCGTCGAGACGTCGGTGTCCGAGTTGAAGAGGTTCTGCGCCTGGCCGGGCCCGGGCACCACCGAGGAGCGCGGGAGCTCGAGCAGGCGCAGCGTGCCGTACTCCTCGCTCTTCACGCCGTCCTCACCGGTGCCGGCGTCGGAGTTGGCCGAGAGGTACCCGTACATCACGTTGCGGGTGTTGCCCGTCTCCGACTGCTGCGGGATGAAGGACGTGGTGAGGGAGAAGTTGGCCTCCTCCTCACCGGGCATCCGCATCGACAGGTAGTACGGGGGCAGCGCGACCTCGGAGTCCTGCGTCGGGTCGTTGGGCACGGACCAGACGTCGTCGTTCTGGTAGAAGCTGTTCGGGTCCGTCACGTGGTAGCGGTTGAGCAGCTCGCGCTGGACCTTGAACATGTCCTGCGGGTAGCGCACGTGGGCCATCAGCTCCGCCGACATCTCGGAGTAGGGCTTGAGCGTGTCCGGGAAGACGTTCTGCCACGCCTTCAGCACCGGGTCCTGGTCGTCCCAGGCGTACAGGGACACCGAGCCGTCGTAGGCGTTGACCGTGGCCTTGACCGAGTTGCGGATGTAGTTCACCCGCTCCGGCGGCAGGGTCGCGGCCGCGCCCTGGGCCGTCTGGGCGTCCTGCGTGGCCTCGTCCAGCACCGACGGCGTGGAGTACGGGTAGGCGTCGGAGGTGGTGTAGGCGTCGACGATCCACTGCACCTGGCCGTCGATGATCGCCGGGTACGGCGCGCCGTCGACCGTCAGGTAGGGGGCGACCTTCTCGATCCGCTCGCGCGGGTCCCGGTCGTACAGGATCTGGGACTCCGGGCGCACGGCGTCCGACAGGAGCAGGTCCGAGGACTGGAACTTGATGCCGTAGGCCAGGCGGTTGAAGAAGTTGCCAATGCTGGGCCCGCCGTTGCCGGCGAACGTGGTCTTGGCGTCCCCGGCCTCGTCCCCGGCCGTCTGCGGGCGGTCGAGCTCGAGCGGCTCGTCGCCCTCCCCGCCGCCGACGATCGAGTACATCGGGGAGTTCTCGCCGAAGTAGATGCGCGGCTCGTAGTCGTCGGAGATGACGCCCCGGGAGGGGATGCCGGCCTGCATGAACTGCGGCTTGCCGTCCGCCTCGACCCGGCTGCCGTAGGCCGCGACCACGCCGTAGCCGTGGGTGTAGACCACGTGCTGGTTGTACCAGCCCTGGTTCTGGTCCGGGTTCAGCTCGCGCGTGGCGATGACCGTGTCCTGGACCTCGCCGTCGATCTCGTACCGGTCCACGTTGAGGGTGTCGGGGAACTGGTAGTACGGGCGGAACTGCTGCAGCTGGGAGAACGCGGAGGAGACCACGTTGGGGTCCAGCAGGCGGATGTTCGACGTCGTCTCGGTGTCCTGGCGCAGCGCGCCCTGCTCGGTCTGGGTGGTGGCGTCGTAGGGCATCACCTCGGCCGCGTCGAGCCCGTACGCCGAGCGGGTGAGCTGGATGTTGCGCTCGATGTACTGGCTCTCCAGGGCCTGTTCGGTCGGGAGGACCTGGAAGCGCTGGACGATCCACGGGTAGATCCCGCCGGCCACGACCGCGACCACGAGCAGCATGGCCGTGCCGATCACCGGCAGCCGCCAGCGGCCGATGACGGACGCCACGACGAACAGGACCGCGACGATCAGCGCCGCCGCGGCGAGGATCGCCTTGGTGGGGATCACCGCGTTGACGTCGGTGTACAGCGCGCCGGTCCACTCCCCGGAGCTCGACTGCAGGGTGGAGTAGCGGTCCAGCCAGAAGTTCGCCGCCTGCAGCAGCAGGAACAGCGCGGCCAGCACGCCCAGGTGCACCCGGGAGGCCCGGGTGGTGGACAGGCCCCGCTCGGTGATCCGGATGCCGCCGTAGACGTAGTGCATCAGGATCCCGGCGACGCCGGCCAGCAGGACGGCCGAGACCAGGAAGCCGATGAGGAAGCGCAGGAACGGGAGGGTGAAGACGTAGAAGCCCAGGTCCAGGCCGAACTGCGGGTCCTCCTGGCCGAACGGCTCCTGGTTGAGGAACAGCAGGACCGTGTCCCACTGGGTCATCGCCGTGCTCGCCGCGAAGAGCCCGAACAGCACCGGCACGACGATCATGACGATCTTGCGGACCGGTTCGAGGGCCTCCTGGTAGCGGCGCAGGTTGTCGTCGACGATCGACTCGGCCGTGATGGGCCGGCTGCGGTAGGCGAGGAACAGGCTCGCGAACATCAGCGCGGCCACGAGCACCGCGGAGACCACGAAGATCGCGATCTTCGTGGCGTTCTCGGTGAAGAACACGCTCAGGTAGCCCAGGTGGTCGTACCACAGGACGTCGGTGTAGAGCTGGGTCAGCCCCACGAAGGCGGCCACGAGGACGAGCACGATGACGACGGTCGGCCACAGCGCACCCCGTTTCCGCCGCTGTCCTGCTGGCTGCTGCCTCGGTGGTCGGGGGGCTGTGGGTCCGGCGGTCACTGGTTACCTCTGCATTTCGCGTCGATCGTCAGATGTGGTGCGTCAGGTCGTGGGTGCTGCACTGCCCCGGGCGGGATCGGGTCCGCCGACGGATCGACGGGGGGCCCCGACCATTCTGCCCGGGCCGTTCTCGGGGGTGCAATCGTGCACGCGGCGGCCCTCATGTGTCGGTGCACCCGGGCAGCGCCGAGAGGTCCCCGCCCTCGCCGACGGCCTCCGCGGCGGCCACGGCGTCGTCGAGGGTGCGCACGGACACCGCCGTCAGGCCTGCGGGCACGTGCCCCCGGGCCTCGGCGCAGTTGCCCTCGGGGACCAGGAACACCTCGGCCCCGGCCTGCTGCGCCCCCTCGAGCTTCTGCCGGATCCCGCCGATGGGCCCGACGTCCCCCTCCGGGGTGATGGTGCCGGTGCCCGCCAGGTGGCGGTCGCCGGCGATCGAGCCGGGGGTCATCTCGTCCACGATCCCGAGGGCGAACATCATGCCCGCGCTGGGGCCGCCGACCTCGTCGAGCTCGAAGTCCACGTCCACGGGGAAGTCGAAGTCGGGCACCAGGAACACGCCGAGCTGCCAGGCGCCGGTCGCCTCGTCCCGCACGGTGTCCACCGCGACCTCGCGCGGCTCGCCGGAGCGCTCGACCTCCAGGCGCACGCCCCGCTCCCCCGCAGCGTCGAGCGCGCCCTTGAGGCCGGCCAGGGACGAGACGGTCGAGCCGTCGACGCGGCGCAGCACGTCGCCGCTCTCCAGGAGCCCGTCGGCCGGGCCGCCGGGCACGGTGCCGTGCACCGAAAGCTCCGTGTCGAAGCCGATGCCCAGGTGGTCCAGGGCCGCCGCGACGGCGTGCTCCTGCGAGGACGTCATCGCCAGCATCCCGGCGTCGTCCACGTCCTGGCCGGAGACCTCCCGCGGATAGAGGCTGTCGGCCGGCACCACGGAGGCGGAGGGGTCCAGCCAGGATCCCAGGACCGTGAGGACGTTGACGTTCTTGGCGGGGCCCCCGGTCACGTAGACCGTGGTGAGGTCCAGGACGGAGTCGCTCGGATAGGTCGGCGCGCCGCTCACGCCCAGCAGCTGCCGGCCGTCGTGCTCCCCCACCGTGTTGAACGTGGGCCCCGGCGACTCGATCACGAACGGCGCGGGCAGCACCGTCCCGGCGAGCAGCAGCCCGGCAGACCCCAGCAGCGCCCACGACTCGAGGCTCCGGCGGCGCAGGCCGCGGCGCGGGCGGGGGGAAAGGGTCACGGGCAGTCCTCAGCGGTCGTCGGTGGGGTGGAGCCGGGCGCCTCCCGGTCCGGACGGTCCAGTTTATCGCGGCCGAGCCCCCCGTGAGCTTCCAGCGAACTGGGAGTTGGCCCATGGTCGGCCCGGACCGCGGATCGCTAGGCTGGACGCAGAGACGTCGGGAGCGCCCGCGCGCCCCGATCCCGTGACCGATACGACGAAACGGTGGACCCATGACTCCGCAGCCCCCCAACGACCGCTCCGGGGACACCCCCGGGGACGACTCCGGCGACCACCGCAAGGACCCCTTCCAGGAGATGCTCGAGCGCCTCATGGGCCAGGGCGGGATGAGCCCCGAGGACCTGGGCCGCGCCGGGATCCCGATGGACCCGCAGGCGATGTCCATGATGTTCCAGCAGATCCAGTCCATGATGGGCGCCGGCGCCGGCGAGGGCCCGGTGAACTGGAAGCTCGCCCACGACCAGGCCCGCCGGATCGCCGCGGCGGACGGCGACCCCTCCGTCACGCCCGCCCAGCGAGGGGCGGTGGAGGACGCCATGCGGCTGGCCGAGCTGTGGCTGGTGGACCACACCGAGTTCGGGCAGACGTCGATCCGCCCGCAGGCGTGGTCGCGCGCGGAGTGGATCGAGGCCACGCAGGAGACGTGGAAGGACATGACCGGGCCCGTCGCCGAGTCGGTGACCCAGGCGCTCACCGACGCCCTCACCCAGCAGCTGCCCGCGGAGCTGTCGAGCATGATGGGCGGGGCCTCAGGGATGCTGGCCGGTGCCGGCGGGATGCTGTTCGGCATGCAGCTGGGGCAGGCCATCGGCGGGCTCTCCCGCGAGGTGCTCTGCTCCACCGACATCGGGCTGCCGCTGGCGGAGGGCCGGTCCGGGCTGCTGCCCGCCAGCATCAAGGAGTTCGGCGAGGGCCTGGACATCCCGGCGCAGGAGATCATGCTCTACATCGCCGTGCGCGAGGCCGCCCACGTCCGGCTGTTCTCGGCGCACCCCTGGCTGCGGGAGCACATCCTGGAGCTCATCAAGCGCTTCTCCGCGGGCATCCACATCGACATGTCCCGGATCGAGGAGGCGGCGCGGGACATCGACCCCATGGACCCCTCCAGCATGCAGGACGCCCTCTCCTCGGGGATCTTCGCCCCGCAGCAGACCCCGGACCAGGAGGCCACGCTCAAGCGGCTGGAGACGGTGCTGGCGCTCGTGGAGGGCTGGGTGCACGTGGTCACCGTGGACTCGACGGCCAACCTGCCCTCCGCGGGGGCCCTCTCGGAGACCGTGCGGCGCCGCCGTGCCTCCGGGGGCCCGGCCGAGCACGCCTTCGGGGCCCTGGTCGGACTCGAGCTGCGCCCGCGCCGGCTGCGCGAGGCGGCGGAGTTCTGGCAGTACGTCGGCGAGCGCCGCGGGATCCAGGACCGCGACGGGCTGTGGGAGGGCCCGGAGCTGCTGCCCACCGACCAGGACCTGGACGACCCCGAGGCTTCTCCGAGCGCCGCGGACTGCTCACCGCCTCCGAGGACGAGGTCGACGCCGCGCTGCAGCGGCTGCTCTCGGGCGGCTACGAGGGTCCCGGCGCGGACGGCGGCGCCGGCCCGCAGCGGCCGGAGGACGAGGGACCCCAGGGCGAGGGGCCTCAGGGCGGGGACGCGCCCCGCTGATCCTCCGCGGCCCGCCCGGCCCGCTGGGCCCAGGCGACCCCGTCGAGGAACGCCTGGGCCTTCCCGGCCAGCGGGTACCGGGCCTCCAGCTCCCGGAAGCGGGGGCTGTGGTCGGCCTCGAGGAGGTGCGCCAGCTCGTGCACCAGCACGAAATCGAGGACCCACTCCGGGGCCTCCTGGAGCTGCGCCGAGATCCGGATCACCCCGGTGGCCGGCGTCGCCGAGCCCCACCGCGTGTTCTGCCGCGCCGACCAGCGCACGTCCGAGGGCCGGGCCCGGCCCTCGAGGTGGCGCCGGGACAGCTCCCGGGCGCGTTCCAGGAGCCGGTCGTCGGACCGGCGGTCGGCGCCCCTGGCCGCCTCCCGGCGGCGGCGCTCCACGACCCGGGGGACGAGCTCCCGGGTCCAGTGCTCGATCTCCCGCCGGGTCGCGGACTGCGGGACGGAGAGCACCACCGTGTCCTCGCTCCAGTGCGCGGACACGGTCTTGCGCCGGCGGGCGGAGCGGCGCACGACGACCTCGGGCTGCGACGGTACGGGCATGGGCTCATTGAACACGCCCGCGCCGCCGGCCGCGAACCGGTGGTCCGCGCGTGTGGACGGCCCCCGACGTGCACAGTGGACGGGCCGCGCTCGCGCGCGCGGCGGGTCCGGCCCGGGCCACAGTGACGGCATCCCGCCCGCCGTCCGGAAGGTGCTCCCGTGCCGTTGCCCTCCGTCCCCGGTCCCCGCCCCGCGCCGCAGCCGGGCCCGCTCCGGCCCGAGCCGCCGCGCCCCGAGGAGGTGCACGTCCTGCTGCTGGGCCTGGACGACCTCGCGGCCGCCCTGGCCGTGCTCCTGCTGCGCTGCGGGGTGCTGGGGCTCAACGTCAACGACGGCTCGCCCGTGGCCGCCCCCGACCTGGGCACCGGCGTGTACCGTCCGGCCGATCTCGGCCGCCCCCGGGACGAAGCCCTGCGCCGGCGGCTGCGCGCGCTGGATCCCCGCTGCGTCCCGGTCAGCGCGCCGGAGCTGTTCCCCGGGGCGCTGCTGCCGGGCACCGTGGTGGTGCGCAGCACCGGGCACCCCCGGCCGGGCGGGGGCGCGGTGTGGGCGGAACCGGCCCTGGACCCGCGCCACCCCCTGGTGTCGTTGCACCACGCCGACGGCGCGCTGCTGCGCTGGCCCACGGTGCCCTGGGCGCACCGGCCGTGCCCGGACTGCCTGCGGGCCACCCTCGGTGCCCGGGCGCCCGGTCCGGTGCCCGGTGACCCCGGTGCCGTGCTCACCGCGTGGGCGCGGCCGGCCCACGCGGCGGCCGTGGCCGGCGGTCTGGCCGTCGAGGTGCTCGCCGTGGCCCTGGACGCGCTGTGGGACGACGCCCTGGAGGGCGAGGCCGTCCCCGCGGTGCAGCGGGGCGCCCCGGAGGGGCCGGACGGCGGCTGGCCGCGCGCCCGGCTCCTCGCCCCGCCGTGGCCCGGCGACGGGACGCCGCTGGAGCTCGACCGCGGCCTCTGCCTGTGCGGACTCGGTCAGGCGTGAGCCCGGGCCCCCCGGCCGCGCGGGCCGCGGGCCCGGGGCGGCGGGGTCTCCCGAAGTCCGTCCAGGAACCGTGAGGGCTTGCGCGTGGGCCGCCCGCCCGGGGTGCGGGACAGCGTCCAGGACAGCACCAGGTGCTCGCGGGCCCGGGTGATCCCCACGTAGAGCAGGCGGCGCTCCTCGTCGATCTCGTCGGCGGTCTCGGCGAAGCCGATGGGCACGAGCCCCTCGCTGAGCCCGGCCAGGAACACGGCGTCCCACTCCAGGCCCTTGGCCGAGTGCAGGGACGCCAGGGTCACCCCGTTCATCACGGGGGCGTCCTGCTGGGCCGTGCGGCGCTCCAGCTCGGCCGCGAGGTCCGGCAGCAGGAGCTGCTCCCCGCGGGCCGCGGCCTCCTCGGCCATCCGGTCGGCGAGGGAGACGAGGGCGGCCAGGGACTCCCACCGCTCCCGCACCGCCCCGGTGGAGCGCGGCGCCCGGTCGGAGTAGCCCAGCGAGGAGAGGATGTCCCGCACCAGGCGGGTGGGCTCGTCCGAGGCCTCGGCGGCCCGCGCGGCCGTGCGCAGCTGCACCACGGCCTGCTTGACCTCCGGGCGGTTGAAGAAGCGCTCCGTGCCGCGCAGCTGGAACCCGATGCCCGCCTCGGCCAGGGCCGTCTCGAACGCCTGGGACTGCCCGTTCGTGCGGAACAGCACGGCGATCCCGGAGGCGGGCACGCCGTCGTCGATCAGGTCCCGGATGCGCGCGGCCGTCCCGGCGGCCTCGGCCTCGTCGTCCGGGTACTCGTTCCAGGACGGGCGGGGGCCGTCCGGGCGCTGGGCCACGAGGTGCAGCGGGGTCGCCCAGGAGCCGGGGGTCGAGCCCGGGCCCGGCCGGCGGGCGGCGAGCAGCCGGTTGGCGGTCTCCACGACCTGGGGGGTGGAGCGGTAGTCCCGCACGAGCCGGACCACCCGGGCCTCCGGGTGCCGGCGCGGGAACTCCAGCAGGTGCCGGGAGCTCGCGCCCGTGAAGGAGTAGATCGTCTGGGAGGCGTCGCCCACCACGCAGATGTCGTCCCGCCCGCCGAGCCAGGCGTCGAGCAGGCGCTGCTGGAGCGGGGAGACGTCCTGGTACTCGTCGACCACGAAGTGCCGGTACTGCTCGCGGACGGTCGCCGCCACGCGCTCGTCCTCCTCGAGCACGGCGACGGTCAGGAGCAGGACGTCCTCGAAGTCGATGAGGTGCCGGTCGGTCTTGAGCTCCTCGTAGGTCTGGTAGAGGCGCTGCACGGTGCGCACCTCGTAGCCCAGGGGCATGTCCCGCCGGGCCGCGCGGGCCGGGTAGGTGTCGGGGGTGAGCATCGAGACCTTGGCCCACTCGATCTCCGCGGCGAGGTCGCGCACGGCCGCGCGGTCCGTGGACAGGCGCATGTTCTGCGCGGCCTCGGTGATCAGCCGGGCCTTGTGCTCCACGAGCCCGGGCAGGGGCCCGCCCACCGCCTGCGGCCAGAAGTACTGGAGCTGGCGCAGCGCGGCGGCGTGGAACGTGCGCGTTTGCACCCCGCCGGCGCCCAGGCCGCGCAGACGGTTGCGCATCTCGTTCGCGGCGCGCGCCGTGAACGTCAGGGCCAGCACCTTCTGCGGGGTGTACACGCCCGTGGCGATGCCGTACGCGATCCGGTGGGTGATCGCCCGGGTCTTGCCCGTGCCGGCCCCCGCCAGGACGCACACGGGGCCGCGCAGCGTCGTCGCCACCTCCCGCTGCTCCGGGTCCAGCCCGGCGAGGATCCGCTCCTCGAGCCCGGCCTCCGAGAGCTCTCCGGCGTCCTCCCCGCTCACCACGCGGTCTCCGGCAGGTCCTCGCCGAGCCAGTGCTCGATGAGGGCGTGGGCGATCGAGACCCGCCCGGGCAGCGTCACGGACCCGGTGCGCGCGGCCTCCCGCAGCTCCGCCCGGGTGAACCAGCGCAGCTCCAGGATCTCCTGGCCGTCCGGGACGGCCGCGCCGGAGCGCACCACGGCCCGGCAGCCGAGCATCAGGGAGCGCGGGAACGGCCAGGGCTGGGAGCCGAGGTAGTCGACGTCCCCCACGACCAGCCCCGCCTCCTCGGCCACCTCCCGGACCACGGCCTGCTCGAGGGACTCCCCCGGCTCCACGAACCCGGCCAGCGTCGAGAACCGGTTGCCCTTCCACAGCGCCGAGCGGCCCAGCAGCAGCCGTTCCCGGACGGGGTCGGGGTGGCCGTCGCTGACGGCCACGATGATCGCGGGGTCGGTGCGCGGGAAGTGCAGGGAACGGTCGTCGGGGCACTGCCGCGCCCAGCCGGAGCGGATCACCTCGGTGGGCTCCCCGCACTGCGGGCACCGGGGGTGGTCCCGGTGCCACAGCCCCACGGACTGGGCGGTGACCAGCAGCGCGGTGTCCGCGGCGGGGAGCACCGGGCCCAGCTCCCGCAGCCCGGCCCAGCGCAGCCCCTCCACCCCGCGCGCCGCGGCGGAGGCCGTCACCGCCGCCACGACGGGCTCGGGCACCGCGAACGGCTCGGCCGCCGCGTCCCCGTCCGCCGGCTCCGCCGCCGGGACGGCCCGCAGCAGCACGCGAGGGCCCCGCTCGCCCTCGGCGCCGGGCAGCCGGCCCAGGTAGACCTCCGGGCGGCGCGGGTCGTGGTCGACGCGCGGCACGTCGCCGACCGGCACGAGGACCAGGGCGTCGCCGGCCACGGGGGCGAGCCCGCCCGCGAGCACGAGCACGAGCGAGGAGGGGTCCTGGGCGCGAGCACGCGGACGTCCTCGAGCTCGCGGTCGACGGCGTCGCGGTCGAAGGCGGTCGCGGCGAACGGCAGCCGGGCCGCGGAGAGGCGCCCGGGGGCCGGCGCGGAGGACGCGCCGGGGCCGGACTCGGGCAGGGGAACGGTGGAGGCGGACACGCCTCCCACTGTAGCGATCCCGGCGGACCCCGAAGCGGGCCGGCCGGTGGGCGGGGACGGCGGTGGTCGCCCCCGACCGGGCCTCTTGTAGGGTGAACGCCGTGAGCACCTCCCTCGAGCACCTGGCCGCCGTCGCCGCCGCAGGCGTCCCCGGACTCGCGCCCGTGGCCGTGGGCCCCTCCCCGGACGACGACGCCGACTTCCGTTCCGCCGTGGTCCTCGACGCCGCGGGCCGCCGGTGGCGGGTGCGCTCGCCGCTGAGCCCCGAGGCGAGCGTGCGCCTGGAGACGGAGCACCTGGTGCTGCGCTGCTTCACCCCCGCGATCCGCTCCCGGCTGCCCTTCCTCGTGCCCACCGCGGCGGGCTCGGTCGAGGACGGGCACCTGCACGCCTTCGTGCACTCGCACATCGAGGGCGCGCCGCTGGACATCGACGAGCTCGCCCGCATGGCCTCCGCCCCGGACCCGGAGCACCACCGGCACGTCCCCAGCGCCGAGCCGCCCCCCACCCTGAGCGTGCAGCTCGGGCGCCTGCTGGCCGCGATCCACGCCCTGCCGCCGGCGCTGGTGCTGGACGCGGACCTGCCGAGCTACACGGCCGAGCAGTGCCGGCAGCGGCGCGTGGTCGAGCTGCGCCGGGCCGCCGCCACGGGCCGGGTGCCCGCGGCGCTGCTGCACCGGTGGGAGCAGGTCCTCGAGGACCGGGCCGTGTGGCAGTTCCCGCCCCGGGTGGTCCACGGCGACCTGCAGGAGGACGACCTGCTGATCTCCCGCGGCCGGGTGCGCGGGGTCACCGGCTGGACGGACCTGCACGTGGGCGATCCCGCGGGGGACTTCGCGTGGCTGCTCGCGGCGCGGGACGCCCGCCTCGCCGAGGGCGTGCTGGGGGCCTACGCCGCGGCCTGCCGCCGCACGTCGTTCCAGGCCCCGGACCGGGAGCCGGACCCGCACCTGCTGGACCGTGCCCGGCTGGACGCGGAGCTCGCCCTCGCGCAGTGGCTGGTGCGCGCGGTGGACCGCGGGATGGACGGTCTCGTGGCGGACGCGGAGCAGATGCTCGACACGCTCGCCCAGGACGTCGCCCGGCGCTCCGCCGCGGAGGCGCAGGCGACCGGGGCGCCGGCCGCCGGGGAGGCGGCGGCCCCGGACGGGGAGTCCGGGGACAGCGCCGGGGACCGGGACACCGGGGACAGCGTCGGGGACAGGGCACGAGACGCGGCTGACGGCGGCGTCCCGCGCCCGGCAGCGGGGCCCGGACGGACCGCGGGTGCGCCGCCGGCGGACGGGCCCGGTCAGGACCGCAGCACCACGTCGTAGGCCTCGCGGATCACCGCCTCCAGCTCCTCGGCCCCGGAGAGGTCGTGCGGGCGGACCACCCGGTCCTCGGCCACGTAGTAGAACGCCGCGGTCACCTCCTCGAGCGGGATGCCCCGCAGGCGGGACCACGCGAGCCGGTAGACGGCCAGCTGCGCCGACCGCTCCCGCAGCTCCCGTCCGGCCGGTGCCCGCCCGGTCTTCCAGTCGACGAGCTCCCACGTGCCGTCGCCGTTGCGGAACACCGCGTCCACGCGCCCGCGCACCGTGATCCCGGCGATCGGGGTCTCGAGCGGGAACTCCACGGCGTGCGGCTGCCGGTCCGCCCAGGGGCTCGAGCGGAACGTCGCCGCGAGCTCGGGAAGGTCGTAGGCCTCGTCGACGTACTCGTCGGCCGTGCCGGGCAGCTCGCCGAGGTCGAAGATCGCGGAGCTGCCGTAGTACTGCTCGATCCACGCGTGGAAGGTGGTGCCGCGCCGGGCGGCGGTGCCGGGCCGCCGGGGCATGGGGCGCCGCAGACCCGAGACGACCTCGAGCGGGTCGCGGGCCAGCGCGACGAGCGTCGACGCGGAGACGTGGGACGGCATGGGCACGGACCGCTCGGCCCGTGCGTCCTCGTGCCGGGCCAGCAGGATCCGGGCCTCCTCGGACCAGCGCCGCGGGTCCGGTGAGCGTCCGTCGCGCTCCCCGGCGCCGAGCAGGTCCTCGACGTCGAGGTCCGCGGTGTCCTCGAAGCCGCGCTCCCGGACCGCCCGGGCGGCCCGCTCCAGGCGGGACCGGCGCCCGAGGTGGGCCGGCGGGCTCACCCGCACGGTCTCCGTGCCGTCCTCCCCCGTGACCGTCTCGGTGATCTCCGGGCCCTCCAGCGGGTCGTAGGGCCACGGCGCGCTCAGCACGGTGGCGGCGGCCGGGTTGCGCGCCCCCTCGGGCACCTCGGCCCACGGCCCGAGCCGGACGGGCGGTGCCGCCCCCTCGGTCAGCGGCGCCAGCTCGGCCACGAACCGGGAGGGCTCCTGCCCCTTGGCGGCGGTGCCCCGGAAGACGGTGCTGGAGAGCTCCAGCACCGACCGGGCACGGGTCACCGCCACGTACGCCAGGCGCCGCTCCTCGTCCTCGGCGTGCTGCGCCGCGAGCTCGACGAACTCCGTGTGGGACTCCTCGAGGGCCTTGAGGTCGGTGGTGTCCACGGACCACTGCGGCAGGAACCGGGCGTCCCCGCGCAGCGGCCACGCGAGGGCGCCGGTGTCGAGGGTCCAGCGCGCGGGGTTGTCGGTCGGGAAGTTCTTGGCGTTGAGGCCGGGCACGTAGACGTGGTCCCACTCCAGGCCCTTGGACGAGTGCACGGTGACCAGCTGCACGGCGTCGTGCCGGGTGCGGTCGGGACCCGGCTCGAGCCCGTTCTCCTCCGCCAGCGTGACGTCGAGCCAGGCGAGGAACGCCGACACGTCGCCGGTCGCGGAGGAGGCGGTGAAGGACTGCGCCGCCTCCTGGAAGGCGTCCAGGTTGCGCCGCGCCTGGTGGGACGAGCGGTGCGGGTGCGCGGCGACCTCGATGTCGAGGCCGAGGACCGTCTCGATCTCGTGCAGCAGGCTGGGCAGGTCGTCGGAGAGGTAGGAGCGCAGGTGCCCCAGCTCGGCCCGCAGCCTGCCGAGCCGGTGCCGGGCGGCCTCGGACAGGGTCCGGCCGTGCGCGGAGGTCCAGCCCGGGCGAGGGAGGGTCTCCAGCGCCTCGACCAGCGAGGCGTGGTCGGAGAGGTCCGGCTCGACCAGGGCCTCCTCCTCCGCCTCCTCCGCGGTCACGGGGCTCTCGAGGTCCTCCGGCCGCCCGGCCTGCGCGGCCTCGGTCCGGCGCCGCTCCAGGTGCGATGCCCAGTCGGACAGCACCATGAGGTCCCGGGCCCCGATCCGCCACCGGGCCCCCGCGAGCAGGCGCACCAGGGCGTCCGAGCGGCCGGGGTCGTCCAGCACCCGCAGCGTCGCGACGACGTCGGAGACCTCCGGGGTGCTGAGCAGCCCGCCGAGGCCCACGACCTCGTAGGGAATGCCGCGGGCGGCGAGCTCCCGGCGCACGGGCTCGATCTGGGCCCGCTTGCGGCACAGCACCGCCATGGTGGGCATCTCGCCCTCCGGGTCCCCGCGGTGCTCCTCGCGGCGGGCGCCGATCTGCTCGGCGAGGGCGGCCGCCTCCTCGACGTCGGTCGCGTACCGGCTGAGCCGCACGTGCCCGGGACCGGCGCCGGGCCGGGGCGTGAGCTCGGGGACGGTCAGGGAGGACGCCCCCCGCGCCCACGCCGGCAGGGTCCGCAGGGGGGCGGCGAGGGTGTTGGCGACGTCGAGGATGCCGGCGTCGTTGCGCCACGCCGTCGTGAGGAAGCTGGGCTCCCCGTCCTGGCCGGGGGCGACCGGGAAGGAGTCGTAGAAGCCGAACAGCTGGCCGGCCGAGGCCCCGCGGAAGCCGTAGATCGACTGCTGGGGATCACCCACGGCCATCACGGAGTGGCCCTGCCCGAACAGGGCCGCGAAGAGCCGCAGCTGGGCGTGCGAGGTGTCCTGGAACTCGTCGAGGAGCACCACGCGGTGCTGCTCCCGCTCGGTCCGGCGGGCGGCGGGGTCCTGCTCGGCCAGCCGGGCCGCCGCGGAGAGCAGGTCCCCGAAGTCCATGGCCTGGGCCTCCTCCTTGCGCCGGGCGAAGTCGGCCACGAGCTCGGCGAGCACCCACGCGGTGCGCTGGTTCTCCTCGACCTTCTTCAGCGACGCGCCGAGGGTCTTCTTCCGCCGGCCCGGCGGGGTGGTGGCCAGCTCGCCCAGGAGCCCGGCCGCGAAGCGCTCCACGGCCGCCGGGTCCACGAGGTGCTCCGCGCAGGCCGAGGCGAGGTCGAGGACGGCGCGGACCATGGTGGACTTCGCGGGCATGGCCTCGAGCAGCTCCCCGGTCCACGCCTCGACGGTCTGGGCGGCGATCTGCCACGTCCGGGCCTGGCCCAGCAGCGTGGTGTCCGGCTCGATGCCGATCCGCAGCCCGTAGTTGCGCACGAGGGTGTTGGCGTAGGAGTGGTAGGTGCTGACGGTCGGGTCCTGGGGCGCGGCCGGGACGTCGTCGTCCTCGGCGCCGGCGGGCGCCACGAGCCCCTCGGCGCGCAGGCGGGCGAGCCGGGAGCGCATCCGCTCTCCCAGCTCCCCGGCGGCCTTGCGGGTGAAGGTGACGCCGAGGACCTGGTCGGGGGCCACGATGCCGTTGGCCACGAGCCACACGACCCGGTCGACCATGGTGGCGGTCTTGCCCGAGCCCGCGCCGGCGACCACGAGCCGGGGCGAGAGCGGGGCGGAGATCACGGCGGACTGCTGCTGCGTGGGGCGGTTGCCGCCGAGCAGCTCCGCGAGCTCCTCGGGGCTGTACCGGGGGTCGACGCCGCCGTAGGGGTGGTCCGGGTCGTGCCCGGTCCGCGCGGCGGGGGTGGCGGGGGCCTCGGTCATGGGGGCTGGGTCCTCCTGTGCTCCGGGGGTGGTGGCGCCGGGGCGCCCGGCGTGGGGTCCGGCGGACCCGGGGGCGGTCCTCACGGCTCGCTCACCTGCCGGCCCTCGGCGCACAGGGGGCAGATCTGCGGCAGCCGGCACCCGTGCCCGCCGAAGGCGCCCTCCGCCTGGTCGTGGCGGGAGACGAAGCGCTCCCCGGCCACCAGTTCCGCGGCGCGGGTGATCAGGTCCCGCGCCCAGGTGTCCGCCGGGTCCAGTGGGTCCTGCTGCTGCACGGAGGGGGACTTCGCCCGGGTCCCGAGCTGGACCAGGAGGGCACCGCCGGAGAGCTCCGTGACCGTGCCGCCGGGCAGCTCCAGGACGGCCTCGTCCTCGCCCGCGACCATGGCCGTCCCCGCGCCCGCGGACAGCGCCACCTGGTAGGCCGCCAGCTGGGGGTGCTCGGCGATCTTCGCCCCGGCCGGCTGGTTCCGGCCGGTCTTCAGGTCGACGACGACGTAGCGCCCCTGCTCGTCGAGCTCCAGCCGGTCCACGCGTCCGCGGAGCAGGGCGTCCCGGGCCCGTCCCTGGACGAGCACGCTGAAGGAGCCCTCCACCGAGGCCAGCCGCCGGCCGTGCCGGCTGCGGGCGTCCACCACGTACTGGGCGAACTTGCGCAGCATCTGCCGGGCGCGCTCTAGCTGCACCGCGGACTCCCACGTCTCCGGCAGCCCCAGCGTGGGCCAGCGGCGTTCGAGCTCGGCCACGAGCTCGGACCCGGAGGCCTCCGGCAGCTCCTCGGCGATGGCGTGCACGAGGGAGCCGAGGCTGCGGCTGAGGTCGGTGGCGGCCTCGGCGCGGGAGGCCGCGACGAACCAGTCGAGCGGGGACCGGTGGATGGTCTCGATCCGCGACGGGGAGACGGGCACCGGGACCCCGTCGTCGAAGACCGGGGCCGTGCTGGAGAGCTCCGCCGCGCCCCACCAGGTGTCGGGGTGCGCCCCGGGCACCGGGCGCGGGGACGAGGCGATGCGGTGCAGCAGCCGTGCGGCGGCCTCCGCGCGCACGGGGTCCTCGTCGTGCAGCTGCACCCACTGCCGCAGCTCCGCCACCAGGGCGCGCAGGGTCATGGGCCGGGGGGCGTCCACGACGGCCCGGACGCCGTCCCCCGGGCCCGTGCCCGGCGGGTCGACGAGGTCCAGGAACTCGGAGGGCTGCTGGTCCTCGTCGGAGGCCGCCGTCACCACGAGCGTGCCCCGGCTGCGGGAGACCGCGGCGGAGAAGGAGCGCAGCTCGTCGTGGCGGACCTCGCGCATCCGGGTGACCGGGGTGACCCGCGAGGCCTGCTCGACGCCGAGGTCCAGGGCGTCCGTGAGCAGGTCCGCGGCCAGCAGCTGCCCGCGCAGGCGGGTGTTCGGCCACACGCCCTCCTGGACCCCGGCGACGAAGACGACCGGCCACTGCCGGCCGGCCGAGGTGGCCGGGGTCATGATCTCGACGGTCTCGTCGGTCGGGGCGCGGGCGGCCAGGGTGTCCATGGGCAGCTCCTGGCTGTCGATGTAGTCCAGGAACTGCGCGGGGCTCGCGCCGGGCAGGTGGTCGACGTAGCGCTCGGCCGCCTCGAACAGGCCGACGACGGCGTCGAGGTCGCGGTCCGCCCGCTCGCCCGCGGGTCCGCCCTCCAGGGCACGGCGGCGCCAGGACTCGGCCACCCCGGCGGCCTCCCACAGCGCCCACAGGACCGTCTCCGCGGTGGCGCCCTCCTCGCGCAGGGCGCGGCGGCCGGCCGTGAGCATCCGGGCGATCCTGCGGGCGGGCCCGGAGCGCACTCCCGCGGCGTCCAGCGCGCCGGGGGCCACGAGGGCCTCGACGAGCAGGTCGTCGCTGGTCCGGCCGCCGCCGGCGGCGAGCTCCTCGCCCCGGAGCCGCTGGCGCAGCCGCCGGACGTCCATCGGGGAGGCGTTGCCGATCCGGGAGGACAGCAGCTCCACGGCCGCCTGCACCGTGAGGGCGGCGAAGTGCCCGCCCCCGTCCCGCTCGGCGGCCGCGGCGTCCGCCTCGGTCACGATCCGCAGGGCGCCCAGCAGCGGGCGCACCGCCGCCTCGTCCCGCACCGGTGTCTCGGCGGCGGACGTGCTGACGGGCACGCCCAGGGCCGAGAGCTGGCGCTCCAGGCTCTCCAGGTGGCGGCCGCTGCGCACGACCACGGCCATGTCCGCCAGGGGGACGTCCTGCACGAGGTGGCGCTCGAGGATCTCGTGGGCGATCCAGCGGGCCTCGTGCAGCGGGGAGGAGAGCACGACGGTGACGACCTCCCCCTCCCCCGCCACGTCGTCCGACGGTTCCAGCCGCCGCGGGTGCCGGGCGCCGGCCACGGCGGGGATGCGCTCCGCCACGCGCTGCCAGACCTCCGCCACCGCCGGCGGCATCCGGCGGCTCTCCCCCAGCAGGTGCCGATCGAGCGGGCGGCCGGGCTCGGCGAGCCGGTCGTCGAGGGTGCGGAGCAGATCGGGCCGGGCTCCGCGGAAGCCCTGCACCACGGTGTCCGTGCAGGCGGTCAGCACGGCGTCCCGGCCCCGGCAGAGCACGGCGAGCAGCCGGTGGATCGAGGGCGTCGCCTCGTGGAGGTCGTCCACGAGCACCAGGTCGAGGCGTTCCTGCTCGGCCCGCAGCAGATCCGGCTGCTGCTCGAGGACCCGAGCGGCCTCGGTCACCAGGGCCGAGGGGTCGTAGGACTCGGGCATCCGCAGCCGGCGCACGGCCTGGTACTCGGCGCGCATGGCGGCGGCGGCGGACCAGTCCGGGCGGCCCAGCCGGCGGGCGAGGTCGCGCAGCTCCCCGGGCGCGAGGTCGTACTCGGACATCCGGTCGAACAGCTCGCGCACCTCCTGCCGGAAGCCCCGTGTGCCCAGCGCCTCCCGCAGGTCCGCGGGCCAGACGACGGCGGCGCCCTCCCCCGCGGCGTGCCCGGCCATGAGCTCGCCGATCAGGACGTCCTGCTCGGGGCCGGACAGCAGCTTGGGGCTGTGGGCCACGCCGGGCAGCAGGCCCTCGTTCTGCGCCCGCCGGAGCAGGTCGAAGGCGTAGGACTGCCAGGCGCGCACCGGCGGGGTGCTCATGGTCGCGGACACGGAAGCGGTGAGCTCGTCCCGCACCCGGGCGGCGGAGAGCCGGGAGGGGGTGAGCACGAGCAGCCGGTCCGGGTCCAGGCCCGCCCGGATCCGGCGTGCCGCCAGCTCCACGAGCACCCGGGTGCGCCCGGTTCCGGGCCCGCCGAGCACGAGACGGGGCCCGCACCCGGCCGGCAGACCGGCCACGGCCTCCTGCTCGGGGGCCGGCTGCCACGGCGGCCGGGCGGGGCCGGCGCCGGACGGGGGCACGAGGTTCCAGCGCACCGGCCCCGCCCCGGGCGCCGCGGCGGTGCTGGTCGTCTGGGTGCTGTCCTCGGAGTGCCGCATGGGTCTCATCCCATCACGGCACTCCGACGGGATAACGCCACCGGCCGCGGCCACCCGTCAGGAGACGTCCTGGGCCCCGGCCGGCGCCGGGGCGAGGACGTCCAGCAGCTCCCCGATCTCGTGGGCGGCGATGGCCGGGTGCCGGAAGGGCCGGTGACCGTCGACCGTGTAGTGGCTGCGGCGCCCGGTGCGGTGGCGGCGGAGGTAGCCGGCGGACTCGAGGTCCTTGAGGATCGCCAGCGTGGCGCGCGTGGTGATGCCCACCCGGGCGGCGATCTCGCTGACCCGGGCGTCCTGCGACTGAGCCACGGCCAGCAGCACGTGGCCGTGGTTGGTCAGGAAGGTCCAGGGCGGTCGGACGACCGCACCGGCGGGCGCGGGTCTCCGGGTCCGCCCGTCGCGCGGGCCGTCGTCGCGCGGCGGGACGGGAGCCGGCGCGTCGAGGTCCGGTGCGTCGAGGTCCGGCGGATCGGGAGCCGGGGCGCCGGGGGCGGCCGAACGGGTCACGGCGAGCTCCTCCCGTGCAGCGGGCGGGTCACAGCTGGTCCAGCCGGCGGGAGCGCGCCGGGCGGTGCACCGCGAGCGGGGCGGCCGTCCCGAAGGCCACGAGGACCACGCCGGGTCCGTGCTCGACCGTGGGCACGGGCAGCTGGACCGGGGTGACAACCACCGGGGCCCCGGCCCGGTGCGCCGCGTGGGCCAGGGCGATGGCGCGGGCCTGCCGGGGGCCGCTGAGGCCGCAGCTGCGGTGCCAGACCACCTGCACCCGGAACGGCACGCCGGAGGCCTCCAGGGCCGGCAGGGCGCGGGCGGCGACGGCTCGCGCGTCCTGCAGCGCCTCCTCGTGCACGTGGCGGCCGATGACGGCGTCGTCGGTGAACGCCGACCGGAGCATCGGCACCAGCAGCAGCAGCGGCCGGCCCGCCTCGGCGGCGATCCGGGCGGCTCGTCGGGCCACCGCCGCGGCCTCGGGGCCGTCGGTGATCACCGCGGCGACCGGGTGCCGGGCTCCGGTGGCGGAAACGTTCATCGGGCTTCTCCCTCGTGCTGTCGGTCGTGGTCGTCCCGGGCCCCGGCCGGGACCCGCCCTCGGCGCCGCGGCCGGACGGGACGGCGGCGTCGTGGGTCTGCCCGGCCCGGCCCCGCGCGGGTCGGCGCCACAGCGGCTCGAGCGCGGCCGTCTCCTCCTCCGAGGCGGTGCGGAAGGGCGGGACGGGCGGGCGGGAAGGGCGCGGCGGCCGTGGGCCGCGGGTGGCCGCGCAGGCTGGCGGCGATCGAGAC